>NZ_JAUBTX010000085.1:0-11700 GCF_036705185.1 Microcoleus sp. B4-D4
ACAGATAACAGCGGCGCAGTTAGCCCCCCAGCTAACGCTAATCTCGGTTTAACAGGAACGACACCCAACCAACCGCCATTCGCGACACCGACTAACCTCACGGTAGGGCCAAACAGCAGCGCGCCAGTGCCCGGATTGGGAGGAAATGACCCCGATGGGTCGATCGCCTCCTACACCATCAACACCCTGCCCCCAGCGGCCCAAGGCATCCTGTTTTTAGGAGATCCGGCCAACGGCGGAGTCGCCGTGACACCGGGTCAAGTTTTGACACCGGCACAAATAGGACAACTATTTTTCCAATCCACAGGTAGCTTTACCGGTGCCAATTTTACCTACAGCGCCACAGATAACAGCGGCGCAGTTAGCCCCCCAGCTAACGCTAATCTCGGTTTAACAGGAACGACACCCAACCAACCGCCATTCGCGACACCTACTAACCTCACGGTAGGGCCAAACAGCAGCGCGCCGGTGGCGGGATTGGGAGGAAATGACCCCGATGGGTCGATCGCCTCCTACACCATCAACACCCTGCCCCCAGCGGCCCAAGGCATCCTGTTTTTAGGAGATCCGGCCAACGGCGGAGTCGCCGTGACACCGGGTCAAGTTTTGACACCGGCACAAATAGGACAACTATTTTTCCAATCCACAGGTAGCTTTACCGGTGCCAATTTTACCTACAGCGCCACAGATAACAGCGGCGCAGTTAGCCCCCCAGCTAACGCTAATCTCGGTTTAACAGGAACGACACCCCCGCCGACTCCAGCACCAGTACCAACACCCACTCCCAATCCCACACCAACTCCAACACCAAATCCCACACCAACTCCAACACCAAATCCCACACCAACTCCAACACCAACTCCCAACGAACCGCCAGCAGCCAACAATACTAACCTCACCCTAGAGCCCAACAGCACCGCGCAAATTCCGGGATTGGGAAAAAGTGACCCCGATGGGTCGATCGCCTCTTACACCATCAACACCCTGCCGCCAGCGGCCCAAGGCATCCTGTTTTTAGGAGATCCAGCCAACGGCGGAGTCGCCGTGACACCGGGTCAAGTTTTGACACCGGCACAAATAGGACAACTATTTTTCCAATCCACCGGCAACTTTACCGGTGCCAATTTTACCTACAGCGCCACAGATAACAACGGCGCTACCAGTCCCCTGGCTACCGCTACTCTCGGTTCCACAGGAGCAACTCCCACACCAAATCCCCTAAACTTACCGCCAGTAACCAACAATGCTAATTTCACGGTAGACCCCAACAGCAGCGCGCGGGTGCCGGGATTGGGAGGAAGTGACCCCGATGGGTCGATCGCCTCCTACACCATCAACACCCTGCCCCCAGCGGCCCAAGGCATCCTGTTTTTAGGAGATCCGGCCAACGGCGGAGTCGCCGTGACACCGGGTCAAGTTTTGACACCGGCACAAATAGGACAACTATTTTTCCAATCCACAGGTAGCTTTACCGGTGCCAATTTTACCTACAGCGCCACAGATAACAGCGGCGCAGTTAGCCCCGCCACTGCTACAGTTGCCGCTATCTCCCCGACTTCCAACCAACCGCCATCGATTAACAATGTTAACTTCACGGTTCCGACTAACGGCATCGTGCAGGTGTTGGGATTGGGAGGAAGTGACCCCGATGGGTCGATCGTCTCTTACACCATCACCAGCGTCCCCCCAGCCAACCAAGGAACCCTGTTCTTTTCAGATCCAGTCAACGGCGACGTAGCGGTGACAGCCGGTCAAGTCCTGACTCCGGCACAGATAGAGCAACTATTTTTCGTAGCCACAGTTGACTTCAACGGAGCAACTTTCAGCTACACCGCCACCGACAACCTCGGCAAAGTCAGCCCCGCTAGCGCTACTGTTGCTGCTATCTTGAGGCAAGTTGGAACTGTTCCCACACCCACACCCACACCAACGCCCGCGCCCGGTAGCTCAAATCCGATCGCCGAACCAGATACCGACTGTCTGTGTCAGCCGATTCAGGAAAAACCGGGAATTAACTTTGCGCCGGCTCCGCAACCGCCGGCAGTTGGATTTGTCCGACCGATTTCGCAACTGGGAGATGGACAAACCACCAAAGGCACCGACGGCGATGACTTCATCGCAGACACCAAAGGCAACCAAAAAATCCTTGGTTTGAAAGGCAACGACCTGCTTTTAGGCAAAAATGGCGCTGATGAAATTCACGGCGACGAAGGCAATGACGCGATTTTTGCCGACACTGACACCGATATTGCCTACGGTGGCGGTGGCAACGATATCGTCCATGCCGGCAAACAAAATGACTGGATTGCAGGTGACTCAGGCGCCGACATTCTGTTTGGAGATCTAGGTGCCGATACGATTTTGGGAGATAACGGCAACGATAACTCCAACAGCGCTGCTGAGAATGGCGATTTGATCTTCGGAGGCAGCGGTGCAGACATCATCAACGGTAACGAGGGCAGCGATACCATCCACGCCGGCAAAGGTAACGATTTTGCCCTAGGAGGTAAAGACAATGACCTGATCTGGGGCGAGTTCGACTCCGATACGTTGATTGGTGACGCCGGCGATGACAGCTTGTTTGGCGGTTTAACCAACAAAACGGTTCGCGACTTCGAGGGGCGCGACTTGCTGTACGGAGGCTCCGGCAACGATTTCCTCAGCGGCCAAGAAGGGGATGATACGCTGCTTGCCGGCGAAAATAACGATCGCGCTTACGGAGGTAAAGGCAACGACCTGATCTACGGTCAATTAGGCTCTGATACCCTCTACGGCGGTGAAGGAGCCGATACTCTGCTTGGCGACAGCGGTGGTTCCAACTCAATGAATAGTGCTGGCGAAGAAGACTTAATCTTTGGCGGCAGCGGCAACGACATTATCGGTGGTGGCAACGGTAATGATACCGTCCAAGCAGGTAAGGGCAATGATGGCGTTTGGGGTGGCAAAGATAATGACTTGATTTGGGGCGAACTCGGCTCTGATACCCTTGTCGGCGACAACGGCGACGACACTATGTACGGCGGTGCTCGAAGTCGAGCTAAAGATGTCAACGGCCAGGACTGGCTCTTTGGTGGTGATGGTGCTGATGCGCTGTTCGGCGATGAGGGTGACGATACCATCAGTGGCGGTGAAGGCAACGACTTGATTTACGGTGGCAAAAATAATGACCTCGTACACGGAGATGCCGGCAACGACTTGATTTACGGCGGTGACGGGGGCGATGAACTCTGCGGTGGCGAGGGCAACGATACCATCTATGGCGATGGTGCTGATAACCCAGGTGTCTCGGTGGGCGCCAACGATCGGCAAGACTGTATCAACGGCGGTGACGGCGATGATTTGCTCTACGGCAACGAAGGGCAAGATACTATCAACGGAAATGCTGGTAACGATACTTTGTTTGGCGGTAAAGATAGCGATATTCTCAATGGAGGTGCGGGGGATGACTGGCTGTTTGGCGACGCGGGAGATGATACTTTAATCGGAGGTATTGGGAGCGATCGATTTGTTTTGAGTGCTGACGGCGGCACTGATACTGTGATTAACTTCGAGGTAGGTGTCGATAAGTTTGTTTTGACTGGCGGCGTGAGTTTCCAGCAGTTGCAATTTAGCGCTACTCCTGACGGTACGTTGTTGCGAATAGCAGGAACCGATCGGGTGTTAGGAAACTTTATCGGGGTTAACGGGGCGATCGGCTCTTCGGATTTCCTATCTAATCTCTTGTCTGAGGGCTAGAATTAGCGCCGAAAGTTCCCTATTTTCATAACAAAACGCCACAGCAACTCAAAACTTCTGTGGCGTTATTTGTAGGGCTACTTCGTCCGACGGTTAGGAGGTTTTGATACCGTTTCCGGTAGCATCGGAATGATTCATATCATTTCCGGTAACACCGGAATGATGTTGACTGTTGACTGTTGACTGTTGACTGTTGACTGTTGACTGTTAACTGTTGACTCGATTTTATTATTCCGATGCAACCGGGAATGATTCAGATATATATTCTCGGACTCTGTGTACTCTGTGTTCTAGCGCCGGTTAAATCATTCCGATGCAAGCGGAAACGATATGATATAGCCTTTGTCAAAAAGGTGAGGTACAAGTTTAGATTTTAGATTTTAGATTTTCGATCAATTCCGGTTGTACCGTCAGGTGATTGTTGACTGTTGATTGTTGACTGTTGACTGTTGACTGTTCCGATCGATTTACCGCAATAAGGAAAATTTAATAACTTAAGCCGTTGATCGTTACCAGGAAGAGCCTGGTAATGCAGATGCTTTGGCTCTGCCTCCTTCTTTCTGGCAACTTACAGGAGATTTGTGTTATTAATCGACCGGACATGATATCAAGACTCGATCTTTACCTCTAACCGCTAGATCCTATCTTGCAAAACATCTGCGTTAATCTGCGCTAATCTGCATCAATTTGCGGTTTACCTATCAATCAAAAATATATGCAATAAGTCTACAAATCACGTTTTTTTCCACAATCAAATCCTACCTCCTATTGCAGGTCGAAGCTATGGAAACAATTTTATGAGAGTTGTGCGATCGCCTAAAATCAACAAATACAACCAATTACCAATTACCCACTATCGCTTCAAATAATTAGCTTGTGAAAGCGAAATCTGCTTGCGTAAAAACAGCCGGCGCGGTTGACCGAACAGCCAATGAGTCCAATGCCAATCGACTTGTTGCAAGCGATAACCGGCTTGATAGTACAACTGTCTGGCTGCGTGATTATTTTCCAGAACGTGGAGGTAAATCTCCGAAAATCCCCATTCTCTTGCTGTATCCTCGCAGTTGCTGAGCAATTGTTGAGCAACTCCCTGCCGCCGATAATCTGGGTGAACGGCTAAATTTGACAAATAAGGATAGTCTGAACTTGGAATTTGCCAAGGGAAACGAGCGCGCAGGGCCATTTCTATTGTTCCTGCTACGGACCCAAGTCGGGGCGATCGATAATTCTGCATTCCTTCCTCGTGCGAGACTAGCTCAGCAACCAGACAAATGTAATGTTCTGCCTTAGAACGCAGTCGATTTTTTAAATCTTCGTAAATGCCCAAACGCAACACCGGATACACCCATTCTACCAATCCCTGGCGGGAGTGAAAGCTCACGGCTAAAACATCGGCTAGCTGTGTCAAGTCGTTCGACACAGCGACGCGGATCGAAAAGGCAGAAAGTCGGGGAGTTTGTTGTTCGTGAGACGGTGAGGAAAAAAAAGAAGGATTCACAATTTAAGGTCACTATATTATTTTTTTTACGCTATTTTCTCGGATTTTTACCTAAGAAACTTCTCTGATGTTATGATATTATGAGATAATTTATAGACATCGTTGATTAGTACCATTAAATCACATTATTTTATGCTTTAATTTAAGTAGTATTGGATGTTGTGTGCCAGTTTTTGGCATTTAAAAATCAATTTCCTATCAATCAAAACCAATCCCCTAATACTAAATTGGTGGGTAACTGCTAAGGTATTAAAAACAATCAAAAAGGTTTTAAGGTCAGGTTCCCGGAACCCTGCGGATCTGTGTTGGTTCAAATATCCGATCGCATCGAATATAACTTTTCGCTCAGAAAATTGAAAAACTCAACGACTGACCGCACTAACATCGGGCCCGCTTGCACGTCGGATCTTCGCCACCGGCCCGGTGAACCGGACAACCCAGCTTTCAGCAGTTATGGGTCATCAGCAAGCCCGTCCCGTCACGAATTGGCTTTACCTGTGGCGCTAGGGATCACTCTCCCCACCGTCCAATTTAAATTTGGATGGTCAGAAACATTCTGCGGGGGTTTTCCTTCACGGCTCGATCTTGTGCTGGAATGCTGTGCAAAGGGCGATCGAGACTGTCAAAATCTCGAAGAAAGCTAATTTGCCGGTTTCCACAGAGTACATCCCTAGCTAAGATTAACAGATGGACGCTCTGGCTTACAGTGTTTGGCCGCACTAATTGGCTTCTCGAAAATCTGCGATGGCACAAAAATGTCGCGATCGCGGAAAAAGTGCAAGTCTAACTCAAATGGTACAACAATTGCGTCACCCGCACTCAAAGCCCGTTTGGTCTGTCAGCCACCCCCCGAATATCCGTCAGGGGAACCGGCGCAGGCTCGCCGACAGTATCGAGCTGCGGACTGTTAAAGTTGCTGTAACCTTGGCAGTCGAAAAAACAGAGGCGAAAATATTGGTGGTCTATTATATCGTACTGACAGCAGTTTTCAAATACCAAATAAAATCGACCAAGGAGGGAGAATATGACATAAATTTGGCAAATTAACTCACAACCGCGAAGGTTATTCCTATGTATTATGAGATATCCAGACAGCTTTTAAAAGTGCCGGATTCGTGTTTCTGCTTCTGCATAGAGGTGAGGGGTAAGGGGACACTTACCGCAAGACGAGTTTATGTGAATATCATTAAATAATAAAATTAGGGTGTAAGACAGACAATTGTGGCTCAGAATAATTCTGGATTTAAAACTAAATTCTCAAAAATCAAGCTGGATTGGGAGCATCTGGGTTTTGTAAAAAGCATTTTTTTAGAGTGCGAACCCTCGGGAACTCGCGTATTGTACAACTCGCGACTTCCCAAGGACACAATACAAGATGCAAAACACCAATTCTCCCGGTTGACTCTTGCTTCGGCCAACTCACAACAACGTCAGATTCACGAACTATTGTGACTTCAACAATTGAAACCGGCGAATTCTTTTTTTCATCAGACTTATTAAATCGAACAGCCCCGGGGCACAGGAGAACGGTGCATGAATTCTCAATCAAATCCTAAGTTAAAAATTCTGATCGTCGATGACGAACCGGATAACCTCGACTTGCTTTACCGCACCTTCCATCGAGACTACAAAGTGTTCAGGGCAGAATCTGGCCCCGCCGCCCTAGAAATTTTGGCAAAAGAGGGAGAAGTTGCTGTGATTATCTCCGACCAGCGAATGCCAAAAATGAGCGGTACGGAGTTTCTCAGCCTGACGGCGGCTCAATACCCGGATGTCATCCGAATTATTTTAACTGGCTATACGGATATTGAAGATTTAGTTGAAGCGATTAATGCTGGCAAAGTATTCAAATACGTTACGAAGCCTTGGGATGCGGAAGAACTTAAAACTATTGTCACTCAAGCTGTTGAGACTCACAATATCCTGAAAGCGCGCACCAATGAACTGCGTAGGGCTCTCTCGCAAGAATCGCTGCTTTATGCCGTTACTAATACTATCCGATCGGCCCCCAATTACCAGCAAATGCTGCAAAGAATTGTGGAAACCGTCGGGCAGATGTTTGAGGTGAATTGTTGTCTGCTGCGACCTTTTCAAGATGGGCGGGCGGCTGACGAACAGTTCGTTTACCATGCGCCGGAAACCATACCTCTAGATGCTTCTGGACTGTCGGCGGATTTGCTGGCGGATTTGGTTTGGAAAACTCTGGATGTGCAGGTGATTCAAGATGCCGAAACTGATGAGAGAGTTTTAAATTGGGACAATCCCCAGCGACAGCAGGCTTATCAAGCTGCGAATATTCGATCGAGCTTAATCGTACCGCTGTTTTACAAAACGGAACTGATGGCTGTCTTAGCGCTGCACCAGTTCGATCGACCGCGCCAGTGGCAAGACCATGAGGTACAGTTGGTAATTACGGTGGCCGACCAAGCGGCTTTGGCGCTTTCTCAAGCCAGGGCTTACGAAAAGGTGCGGGCGCTGGCCAAGCGCGAGGCCTTAGTCAATACTATTACTACGGCAATTCGATCGAGCCTCGACCCCCAAAATATTTTTGCAGCCATTACTCAACAACTAGGCCAAGCTTTGCAAGTTGACGGCTGCGCCCTATCTTTGTGGACAGAAGATGATGAATACGTCCAGTGCGTGGGGCTCTACGACACAAATAGGAATACCGTGGCTGTAGAACAGGGTTTTAACAATCCAGAGGTAGTGGGGAACCAAGGAAACTCTGCTGGGCCAGGAACGGATTCTGCTAGTGGTGTTAACTCTGGCGCCTGGGTTTTTGCCCATCCTTCCTTGCCGCAATCTTTGGTGCCGATTCGGGGCAATCCGGTGCTGCTGCAAGTTATGGTATCAAAAGAGCCGGTGGCTATTGAAGACCTCTACGAACGCCCCGATTTAAATGTTACAGAACTGCAAGTTCGATCGCCAGCCCGCGCCCTGTTAGTCGTTCCCTTAATCTCCGAAGGCAAAATCATCGGCAGCATTTCCCTGCGCCAAAATCACACCATTCGCCGCTGGAAACTTTCAGATGTTGACTTGGCTCAAATAGTGGCAACTCAAGCGGCTCTAGCCGTGCAGCAGTCGCGCCTCTACCAGACTACCAGACAGCAAGCAGAAAGGCTCCTAGAAGCCGATCGGCTCAAAACCGAGTTTTTCCAAAATATCTCCCACGAATTCCGCACGCCTCTAACACTAACCATCGGCCCTTTGGAATCAGCTTGCGGCCGCCAAGAAGACTTACCCTACGAACAAGCGGTAATCGCTTTGCGTAATTCGCGCCGCCTCCTGCGCTTGGTAAATCAACTGCTGGACTTGCAGCGACTCGATGCCGGACGGATGCAGCCGAGTTTTCGCCCCTGCGATTTAGTCAGTTTCTGTTACTCTACCGCAGAGTCGTTCCGCGCCTACTGCGATAAAAAAGGACTGCAATTAATTACCCAACTGCAAGAATGTCCTTTACTTTATTTGGATATTGAAAGATTTGACAAAGTGATTTACAACTTGCTATCAAATGCTGTCAAATTCACCCCAGAAGGCGGAACAATCACCCTGACAATTAAACCGGCAGGCGCTCACTGCTTGCTGCAAGTAAAAGACACCGGCATTGGCATTCGCACCGAACAAATTCCCTATTTGTTCGAGCGCTTTCGCCAAGCCGAAGGTTCTACCAACCGTTCCTACGAAGGCAGCGGCTTGGGTTTGGCGCTTGTCAAGGAATTAGTCGAACTCCACGGCGGTCAAATTTCCGTGGAGTCAGTTTACGGCGAAGGTACTACTTTTACCGTCTGGCTGCACTTCGGTTCTACTCACTTACCACCGGAACAGGTACTAGAAATACCTGCAGAGTTTCATTCATCCAAAGCAGCGGTGGAACTGGCAGATGTGGAAGGTGATTTGTCGGATGCTGAATTTGCCAATGAGAGTTTTGAGGCGATCCAACCGATCAATTCAGAAACAGCAGCCGGCATGGTTTTGGTGGTTGACGACAATCCAGATTTGCGTTTTTATGTATCGGGAATTCTGCGAGATTCCGGTTTTGCTGTTTTGCTCGCGCGCAACGGACAAGAAGGATTGGCCGTGGCAAAAAACCGCAGACCTGATTTAATTGTCACGGATTTAATGATGCCTTTGATCTCGGGTTTGGATTTGATTCGGATGATTCGACAGGATGAGGAATTGAAGGGAACTCCGGTAATTTTGCTGACTGCTAAAGCCGACGAAGATACTCGGATTGAAGGAGTAGAACGGGGTGCTGATGCTTATTTGTCTAAGCCTTTTAACGATCGCGAATTGTTGGCAGAAGTGCGAAATTTGATCGCTCTAAAACAAAACGAGCGTCGAGTGCAGCAGTTGAACAGTTATTTAACTGAGTCGGTGCTGCGCCGATTTTTGCCGCCTTCGATGGTGAAGGCCGCAGCGGCTGGAGATTTGGCTCTGGATTTGCGCCCGGAACCGCGTTTGATTACTATTTTGTTTAGCGATATTGTCGGTTTTACTGAGATGGCAAATACGCTGCGATCGCGCCGGGTGGCTGAGCTGTTGAATGAATATTTGGCGGCAATGACTAAGGCTATTTTTGACAGTGGGGGTACGGTGGATAAGTTTGTGGGAGATGCGGTAATGGCTCTGTTTGGCGCGCCGGAGGAACTAACGCCTAATGAGCAAGTACGCCGCGCTGTGGCTGCTGCAAGGGAAATGCTGCGAGCTCTTAAGGAGCTTAACGAGCGCTGGGTGGAGCAGGGAATTGTGGGGGAAAATGGGATGCCTCCGGTGCGGTTTCGCTGTGGAATTCACCAGGGTACTGCGGTGGTGGGGATGTTTGGTGGCCCGGATCGATCGGATTATACTGCGATCGGGCCGAGCGTGAATATTGCTGCGCGCTTGCAAGAGGTGGCGGAACCAAACTCTGTGCTGATTTCGGCGGCGGTTGCAGATTATGTTGAGGAAGATCGAATTGTTAAATACAAGTCGCTGACACTTAAGGGAATTGATGAAACTGTGTTGACTTTTCTGCTGAATTGTGATTAGTTATTGGTTATTAGTTGTTGGTTGTTTGTTATTGGTTATTGGTTATTGGTTATTGGTTATTGGTTATTGGTTGTTGGTTGTTGGTTGTTTGCTGCCAATTTTAATGTCCAATGCTTTTCTGTTTTTAGACCCAATTCTCAATGCTTTTATACCCAATGACTAATGACTACTGACTAATGACTAATGACTAATGACTACTGACTAATGACTACTGACTAATGACTACTGACTAATGACTAATGACCAATGACTAATGACTAATGACTAATGACTAATGACTAATGACTACTGACTACTGACTAATATTTTTAAAGTGACAAAAACTACTAATAAAAAATCCTCTAGCTATCCCTTTGACGGTTTATCTTTGGACGATCGCAATCCCGACTTCATCCAACTTTTGCTGCCAATCTGGGAATGGCTGTACCGCTACTATTTTCGCGTACAAAGCGACGGCTGGCACCATGTCCCCACGAACGGAAAAATGCTCGTTGTCGGCTCCCACAACGGAGGAATCGCCGCTCCTGATATGTTTATGTTCCTGTACGAATGGTTCCACAGGTACGGCACCGAACGCTTGGCCTATGGATTGATGCACCCGACGGTTTGGCAGGTTTCTCCTGATATTGCTAGCATGGCGGTGCAGTGCGGCGCGATCAAGGCGAATCCGAAAATGGCGATCGCAGCTTTGCGAAAAAATGCCCCGGTTCTCGTCTATCCAGGCGGCGCAGAAGATACTTTCCGCCCCCATCACTTACGCAATAAAATTTACTTTGCCGGACGCAAGGGATTTATTAAATTAGCATTGCGAGAAGAGGTGCCAATTGTACCAATTATATCGCACGGTGCCCACGATACTTTAATAGTTTTGGCGGATTTGTACGAAGAAGTTAAGCAATTGCACGAATGGGGAATGCCGTGGCTATTTGGCATCGATCCAATCGTATTTCCGGTGTATTTGGGATTGCCTTGGGGATTGAGTATTGGGCCTTTGCCACATCTGCCTTTACCTGTGCAAATTCGGACTCGCGTGTGCGAACCGATCGTATTTGAGAGGTACGGTAAGGAAGCGGCGGGCGATCGCGATTATGTTGATGCTTGTTTCGATTTAGTTACAACTCAAATGCAGGCACAATTAGATTGTTTGGCTGGTAATTGAGAATTGGATAATTTTATATACATAGATTGGTAGTGAGGAATTCAGTCCTTAATCCAAGACTCTAAAATGATCGTAAAGTCGATCGCACAATCGAGTCGATCGCACTTCCACCCAATCCAGCCTTAATTGTAGATCGCCCCAGCGCCATTTAATCACAGTATTTGGGCGATTTTGAGTCATTATGCAAAGTTTTGTCTCAATAAATTATTTAGGGCTTGCTGAAAAAGTCAGAAAACAGCATTTAGAAAGATGAGTGAATTTGAGAGCGCCTCGGCAATAT
>NZ_JAUBTX010000086.1:0-11465 GCF_036705185.1 Microcoleus sp. B4-D4
CGTGAGGCTATGAATGCCCATTCTTGTGACTTGGCTATGCCTGAGCTCATTCCCATTCTTCAGACCTGAATCCTTACGTTATTTGTTAGCTCCAATGCCCAATTCCCAATTCCCAATGCCCAATTCCCAATTCCCAATGCCCAATTCCCAATTCCCAATTCCCAATGCCCAATTCCCAATTCCCAATTCCCAATTCCCAATGCCCAATTCCCAATTCCCAATGCCCAATTCCCAATCCCCAATGCCCAATTGCCAATTCCCAATTCCCAATTCCCAATTCCCAATTCCCAATTCCCAATTCCCAATGCCCAATTCCCAATGCCCAATGCCCAATGCCCAATGCCCAATTCCCAATTCCCAATGCCCAATTCCCAATGCCCAATTCCCAATTCCCAATTCCCAATTCCCAATGCCCAATTCCCAATGCCCAATTCCCAATTCCCAATTCCCAATTCCCAATTCCCAATCTAAAATATAAAATATAAAATCGCATGACTCCCACCCTATTCGGCCGCTGGCAAACTCGCTTACTGCTATTTGCAACCGTAGGCGTTTTAGTAACACTGCCCTTTTTTATGGGTTTAATGACAACCAAATCCGGCTCAATTTTTTTCTTAATTTTAGGCTATCTAGCAATTTTTGGCCTCGGCTGGGATGCCTTATATATCTATATTCAGCAGTTTCGCTGGGATCGAGATTGGCCCGGTGTATTTCAATTGCTCGCCGGGATTTGGGAAGCGCTTTTTGTGTTATTTTTAATCAAGATTATTGGTTTGCCGGGAATACCTGCCCAAGATTTTGACTTGGGAGCTTTTGCACTGCATTATAGTTTAGTGTGGCTGGCTATTTATCTAGCATCGCAAACACTAATGCGGATTTTGTTTCCCCACTGGCGTTTCCGAGGCGGCCAGTGGTTGTAAAAATATTGTGTGATTTTTGTGATGCCTGTAGGGGCTGGTTTTACAGACAATCTGTGCCTAAGACCAATAATTTCATAAACCCGCCCCGGCCAATTACCAATTACCAATTACCAATTACCAATTACCAATTACCGATTCCCAATGCCCAATTTCCAATGCCCAATTCCCTGTATATTTTCATTTTTTTCCGGTTCGGGATTCCTTGACCTAGGTTTTGAATTGAGCGGCTTTAATGTAGTGTATGTCAATGAAATTTTCCCACCTTTTATGCAAGCATACCGCTACTCTCGGCAGTGTCTGAATTTGCCGTTACCAGAATATGGATACTGCGAAGGAGAGGAAGCAGATGTGACTCGACTTATAGAGGGAAAACCAGCACTTCACTTGCGAGAATTGATGCAGGATGCCCGCAAGCATCACGATATTATTGGATTTATTGCTGGGCCACCTTGTCCTGATTTTTCTATTGGTGGCAAAAACCGAGGTGGGGAAGGAGATAAAGGTCAACTTTCAGCTTCGTACATTGAATTAATTTGTCAGCAGCAGCCGGATTTCTTTTTGTTTGAAAATGTCAAAGGTTTGTGGAGAACTAAAAAACATAAGGCTTTTTACGACGAACTCAAGCTTAAGTTGGCTGATTCTGGATATGTTTTTGTGGAAAGGTTAATAAATGCGATCGAATACGGTGTCCCGCAAGATAGAGACAGAATTATTTTAATCGGTTTCCAAAAAGATATTGTTAAAAATATGGGTATTTATTTAGATAAAAATAGCCCGATGTTGCCTGAAAATTTATTTCCTTGGTCGAATCAGATATTATATCCAAAATCTGAAGTTTTTGCTTGTCCTTGGCCTGAAATAAATGCCTTTTTCGGTGATAGTTTTTTGCCTTGCCCTGATGGCATTCCCAAAGATTTAACAGTACAGTTTTGGTTGCAAAAAAATGATGTTGCCAACCATCCTAATGCCCAACACTATTTTCAACCAAGAGCGGGAATTAAAAGATTTGCTGCTGTCGATGAGGGAGATGATTCTAAAAAATCTTACAAGCGTTTGCACCGGTGGCGTTATTCGCCTACTGCTTGTTACGGCAATAACGAAGTTCACTTGCACCCTTACAAAGTTCGCAGGCTTTCTGTTGCAGAAACACTGGCTATTCAGTCGCTACCAAAAGAGTTTGCGCTACCAGAAAATATGACCTTAACTAATATGTTTAAAACGGTGGGGAATGGAGTTCCTTACTTAGCTTCCCAAGGAATTGCTAAAACAATTTTACATTTTTTATATTCCAAATAAATAGATAGTCGCTTATCAAAATGATCCTCGCTAATTCGGTTTGTAGTGAAAACTTTATTCCTCAGAAAAAGAGAGGACTAAAGTTTTCCCTACAAACGGTAAATTAACTGGAGATGATATTATCCACAAAAGTGTTATAATAGTTTGTTGAGCTTGAAAACCTAGATTTTTTATTTGCCTGCAATTCGCCATGACTGTTAAACCCCGCCGCTATCACATCACTACTTTCGGATGCCAGATGAATAAAGCCGACTCGGAACGGATGGCCGGCATTCTGGAAAATATGGGCTTTGAGTTCTCGGAAGACCCTAACGACGCTAGCTTGATTCTCTACAATACTTGCACGATTCGCGACAATGCCGAACAAAGAGTTTATTCTAACCTGGGAAGGCAAGCTCATCGCAAGCGCAAAGAACCTGGTTTGACTTTAGTTGTGGCTGGATGCGTGGCGCAGCAGGAAGGTGAAGCGCTGCTTCGCAGAGTGCCGGAATTGGATTTAGTAATGGGGCCGCAACACGCTAACCGACTTGAAGATTTGCTGGAAGAAGTTTTTCAGGGAAATCAAGTTGTGGCGACTGAAGCTGTTGAGATTATGGAGGATATTACTAAGCCTCGCCGTGATAGTAAGGTGACTGCTTGGGTGAATGTAATTTATGGCTGCAATGAACGCTGCACTTATTGTGTTGTGCCGAATGTTCGCGGGGTTGAACAGTCACGAATGCCGGAGGCTATTCGGGCGGAAATGGAGGAGTTGGGCCGTCAAGGTTACAAGGAAGTAACTTTGTTGGGGCAGAATATTGATGCTTACGGACGGGATTTGCCGGGGACGAAACCGGACGGCAGCAACCAGCATACTTTGACAGATTTGCTTTATTTTGTGCAGGATGTTCCTGGGGTCGATCGCCTCAGATTTGCTACTAGCCACCCGCGCTATTTTAATGAAAGATTGATTAAGGCTTGTGCGGAGTTGCCGCAGGTTTGCGAACATTTTCATGTGCCTTTTCAGTCGGGCGATAATGATATTTTGAAGGCGATGTCGCGGGGTTATACTCAGGAGAAGTACCGCCGGATTGTTGATATGATTCGCGGTTATATGCCGGATGCTTCGATTACTGCTGATGCGATTGTGGGTTTTCCGGGGGAGACGGAGGCGCAGTTTGAGAAGACTCTGAAGTTGATCGAAGATGTTGGTTTTGATTTGGTGAATACGGCGGCTTATTCGCCTCGCCCGGGAACGCCTGCTGCTTTGTGGGAAAATCAGTTGAGTGAGGAGGTGAAGGCCGATCGCCTGCAACGGATCAATCATGTAGTCACAACAACGGCTATGGAACGATCGCAGCGCTATTTCGGACGCACTGAGGAGGTTTTGGTGGAAGTTCAGAATCTTAAGGATTCCAGTCAGGTGATGGGACGCACTCGCGGCAATCGTCTCACTTTTTTTAAGGGCGATATTGCACAGTTGGCGGGTAAAATTGTGCCGGTTAAAATTACTGATATTCGCGCTTTTAGTTTGACTGGAGAAATGTTATAAGGGCTTTTAAATATAGCCTTTCAAGCGAAAGATGAGGTGCTGTCGGGCATAGGGCATAGGGCATAGGGCATAACTCACAACGCGATCTAACCGCTATAACTTGTGCAAAACCTCTATTATGTTGTAGGATGCCCCGCAAGCACCTGAGATAAAGATTATAGCAATCCTCCCATCAGTTGTGTAATTTATTGTAGGGCTGTTACCTTTGAAAATCCCCGATTAATCAGGGGTAGGCACGGGGCGCTACCCCTACAAGTTTTACGAATCATTTAGGATTGCTATAGTGCGATCGAGAGGAATGCAAGTCCTCATTTAAATTAACAAAAAAGGGTTTAAATTCATGACACCAAGTTCAGAATTCGACGAACAACTGTCTGCTTCACAAGCAGATTTGCCGCAGCCAAACGAAGACGGAGAATATACAAGAACTTCGCACCAATATTGGGAAGTGGTAGATTCTGACCCGAACGGTCTCAACTGTCGCATGGGAACTCATTCGATTCGGGAAATTGAAGATCCGGGGAGCAAGATAGATTTAAATATTGGCAGTTGGCCTGTTGTTGGTACTTTGAAACAAGGGCAGAATTTTGAAATCTATCTCGGCCCTAGCGGATTGGGGGTTTTGTATGACGATCGACATAAACCTTGGTTTTTTGTGGCAAAAAGTGAGGGCGTCGGCGGGCCGAGTAATTGTTTTGTTCGGGCTCGCAGCAGTTTTGTGAAACCTATACAGCCGGAGTAGCTATAGCTGATAATAGCCCAAGTTTCCTTACCCTCGATTCTCACTTGCTGTCTCATACTTCCTGGCCTAGCTGCGCTAAGTGCGTGTATATTTGTCAAAAAGTACCGGGAGTATTGAAAAATGACGAAGATGCGGATCGGGTTACTCTTCGGCGGGCGATCGGGCGAACATGAAGTCTCGATTAGTTCGGCGCGGGCGATCGCCCGCGCCCTCGCTGCTGATGCAAATGCCTCTAAATACGAAATTCTGCCCTTTTACATCCAAAAAGACGGCCGCTGGCTGTCGGGCGCGACACCACAACAAGTTTTAGAAACAGGAAAATCTCTGGAAATAGAGCAACAATCAGGACGAGAAGACTCTCTCGCATCTAGACAGTTTCCTAATTTTAATGCAGTAGATGTTTGGATACCTGTTTTGCACGGGCCCAACGGCGAAGACGGTACGGTGCAAGGGTTGCTTAAATTATTGCAAATTCCTTTTGTCGGTTCCGGGGTTTTGGGATCGGCGCTGGGAATGGATAAAATTGCGATGAAAATGGCTTTTGCTCACGTTGGTTTGCCACAGGTAAAATATGTCGCTGTCAACCGTTCCGACATTTGGTCTAATCCTTGCGTTTTCCCCAAACTGTGCGACAAAATTGAGGAAAGTTTGGGCTATCCTTGCTTTGTAAAACCCGCGAATTTGGGCTCGTCTGTGGGAATTTCTAAGGCTCGATCGCGCGCTGAATTAGAAGCGGCCCTCGACAGCGCTGCTAGCTACGACAGGCGGATAATTGTGGAAGCGGGTGTGGTGGCTAGAGAGTTAGAATGTGCGGTTTTGGGCAATGACAACCCAAAAGCTTCTACGGTGGGAGAAATTACTTTTAAAAGCGATTTCTACGACTATGAAACTAAATATGCTGAGGGACAATCCGATTGCTCAATCCCGGCAAAAGTTAGCGATGCGATCGCCTCGCAAATTCAAGAAATGGCAGTGCAAGCGTTTTTGGCTGTAGACGCAGCCGGTTTAGCGCGAGTAGATTTTTTCTACATTGAATCGACGGGAGAAGTTTTGATTAATGAAATTAATACTTTCCCTGGCTTTACAGCTACCAGTATGTATCCTCAAATGTGGGCGGCGGACGGCATTCCTTTTCCAGAATTAGTAGATTGTTTAATTCAATTAGCTCTCGAACGGCACGGGAAAAAAGGTTGAATCGCGAGTCGCTAATCCTGTTTTGGTAGCAACAGCAAAAAGTAAGTTATTCCGCAGGTAATATATCCATACTAGCGGAAACGATATAAGATGGTTCTGGCAGGCAATGCCTGCCAGCAGCTCAATTTCTGCGGCTGGTCGAGCAACTGATGATTTTCTGCAGGCTGGTATAAATAAATTCAACATAAAATGGTTGACCCAGAACCGCGAATAGCAGTGTCAATCTCGCATCAGGCATCTCCAATTTTAACTGGGTTAACTTAGATGAGACGTTTCACTCAACTGTCGCATTGGTGGACTTACGGATTGTTCTTTCCGCTAACGGTACTCAACTGCTGGTTAGCGCTGCTGGTTTTTGAATATTTTCGGGCCCTGATTACCGTTTTGGTAGTCGCTACAGTGTTCTCTTTTTTGCTAGATTATCCGGTGCGCTTTCTCCGCAGATATGGTTTGAAGCGCGATCGGGCAGTTTTGTCGGTATTGTTTTTGACTTTACTGATATTAGTGGTTTTAACTATCACTCTGGCTCCTATTTTGCTCAATCAAGTCACTGAACTCGCCACGAGGCTGCCAACTTGGATAGTTTCTGGGACGCAACAGATTGAAGCATTTAACAAGTGGGTGGAAAATCGAAATCTCCGCATTGATATTACCAGTTTAACTGCTCAATTGAACGATCGACTTTCAGCTCAATTGCAGTTTCTCACGGGCGAAATCCTCAAATTTGGTTTGGGTGCGGCAGACAGTGCCGTGAATTTTCTCCTGACAATAGTCCTGACATTTTACTTGCTCTTGCACGGCGATCGCCTGTGGGAAGGATTATTTAAGTGGCTACCTTCCAAACTGAGCTTGCAATTGCGGCTGTTGCTGGCGCGAAGTTTCCACAACTACTTTGTCGGCCAAGCAACTTTGGCGGGTTTGATGGGACTATCGATGACTGTGGCTTTTTTAATTTTACGAGTTCCCTTCGGCTTGCTGTTCGGTTTGGGTGTGGGTGTAATGACGATGATTCCCTTCGGGGCACCTTTTAGTATTTGCGTTGTCAGTTTGCTGATTACATTAAACAACTTTTGGCTTGGTGTCACAGTTTTAGCTGTTGCTACCATAATCGATCAAGTCATTGAAAGCGGGGTAGCTCCTCGGTTATTAGGCGGTTTTATCGGCTTGAATCCCGTGTGGATTTTAGTGTCGCTGCTAATAGGGGTGAAAGTTGCGGGATTAGCAGGTTTGATAGTTGCGGTGCCGATGGCCGGTTTTATCAAGAATGCTGTTGATGCTTGGGAAATTTCTAGGCACAAATCGATGGAAATTGATGAGGTTAATGCTATTGAACCTATGGAGCAATAATACTATTTTAGATTTGAGATTTTAAAATTGGGAACGATCTCGCAGCCCGTAAAATAACCCCGATCGCCTTTGCAGTCAAGACTCAGGTTTTGACTGCAAACTAATTTAATTGCAGTCGCGACCGCTAAGTTGACAAAACTGATTCGATGAAGATTTCTTCCGAGAAAATACGGAATATGCGGGTCGGCTACCGTAGTATGTATTATCGCATTTAGGTGGCAATTGGCCAGTGCTGACAAAAGATCGCCCTTGCAAACAGCAATCAGCCATTAGCCGGGTACAGTCCGGTTTCTACCCAACTCTGTAGGGTAAACCCTACCAGGCAAGTAGATCTAACAAATGCTTGAATTAAAATTATAGAGCATTGAGTTGTAAGTTAGTTACACGGTAGTGATAAAAATGCAAAACGATAATTATAAGTCTCGCCCATTTTCCAACCATATCAATACTATGTCAAGCAAAAATATGCCTAATCAAACTCAGCTTTCTCGCAAGTTTTCTATGCCCAAAAAACTTGCTTTTTTATCTCTAATTTTGATCGGCTCCACCGCAACTGTCGGCTGCAATGCCCTAACTTCTTCACTTCCCGGCTCTTCTAACGCCATCAAAGCTGAACCTGCAAATGCTGCATCGCCAATCTCAGGATTCCCGGCAAATATACTGCCTTCTCAAGACTCAAATTTTGTGAGTAAAGTGGTGCAGGAGGTCGGGCCTGCAGTGGTGCGAATCGATTCTTCTCGCACGGTGAAAACCCAACAGCCTGATGTTTTGAACGATCCGTTTTTCCGCCGCTTTTTCGGGCCGGACTCTCAGGTACCGCAGGGAAATCGGGTAGAACGAGGCTCCGGTTCGGGTTTTGTTTTTGGTTCCGACGGTCGCATTTTGACTAATGCTCACGTTGTTGACGGTGCCGATACGGTGACGGTAAAACTGAAGGACGGTCGCGAATTTGTGGGCAAAGTTTTAGGGGTAGATACAGTTACTGATGTGGCTGTTGTGAAAATTGAAGCTAACAATTTGCCTGTGGTGAGTTTGGGCAAATCTGAAGAGTTACTGCCGGGAGAATGGGCGATCGCGATCGGCAATCCCCTCGGTTTGGACAATACCGTGACTGTGGGGATTATTAGCGCTACAGGCCGTTCTAGCGCCGATGTCGGCGTTCCCGACAAGCGCGTCAGCTTTATTCAAACCGATGCCGCCATCAATCCCGGCAACTCCGGTGGCCCGTTGCTGAACCAGCGCGGTCAAGTTATTGGCATGAATACGGCGATTATTCAAGGTGCCCAAGGATTGGGTTTTGCGATTCCGATCGATCGGGCGCAACAAATTGCCGACCAATTAGTAAGCACCGGAAAAGCGGAACATCCTTATCTCGGCGTTCGGATGTTGAGCATTACTCCCCAAATCAAGGCAGAATTCAATAAAAATCCCAACCCTAAATTGAAGCTGACTGAAGATAAAGGCGTGTTAGTTCTGGGAGTTGCGAAAGATTCTCCGGCCTCACAAGCGGGAGTTCGCGTTGCCGACGTGATTAAGAAAATCAACGGTTCAGAAGTCACTGATGCTGGCAGCGTACAGCAAATTGTCGAGAAAAGTAAAGTAGGTGCGGATATGCAGCTTGAGTTGAGTCGCGGCGGGCAACCGGTGACTGTGGCGGTGAAAGCTGGTGCTTTTCCGGCCGATATGAAGCAGTAGAATGGTTGATATTTTAGGTTAAGTTAAGCCAGGGATTTTAGGTCTCTGGCTTAACTTTTAAGTGTTTTCGTGGGGCGGGTTTATAACATTTCTGGCAAAAGATAAGGGATTGACCGATCGATCGCTCAATCCATCAATCCCCCAATCTGTAATTTCAACTTGTAACTCACCTTTTTGACAAAGGCTATAAACGGAGAGGGAGGGATTCGAACCCTCGTTAAGTTGCCCTAAACACACTTTCCAGGCGTGCGCCTTCAACCGCTCGGCCACCTCTCCAGGGCTAAATTTATTCATTTAGCCACAGCTAAACTATCTTAGCAGAACAAATCTGATTTGGGAAGGGGTAAGGGCATAAATTTGTTGTTTAATGTGGGTAGGGTGTCACGCGGGGCGGATAGGATTCTCCTCGCTGTAGCGCAAACCCATTGATATCAAGGATTTTGCCTGCCAAACCCGAATCTAAAATCTAAAATCTAAAATCTAAAATTCCATGACTCGTTCTTACACCATTAAAATTCATAACAGACAGACAGGCGATCGCCACACAGTGCGAGTACCCGAAGACCGCTACATCCTCCAAAGCGCCGAAAACCAAGGAGTAGAATTGCCTTTTTCCTGTCGCAACGGCGCTTGTACGGCCTGTGCGGTGCGCGTCAAGTCGGGGGAACTGCACCAGCCTGAAGCAATGGGGCTTTCTGTGGAACTGCAAAAAGAAGGTTATGCTTTGCTGTGCGTCTGCTATCCCCGTTCTAACATTGAGGTAGAGACGCAAGACGAAGACGAAGTTTATGAATTGCAATTCGGTCGCTATTTCGGTAAAGGTAAGGTTAGAGTCGGTTTGCCCTTGGATGAAGAATGATCTCAAATCCGGTAACTGCGGAATTATACCAGAGCGAGCCGATCGCGCGCGAGACATCACTACAAGGGAAAATTTATTACGAAACAGAAAACTTTTATTTTCCCTGCCAAAGTGTAGCTTCCCTCAATTGCCAATTGCCAATTCCCCATTCCCAATTAATAATGCTGCTTTATCGGTTATTTGCGATCGCCCTTTGCGTGTTGTTAGCTAGCTGCCAGAAACCTGAAATGCCCCAAGGTACGATCGCCAAAGTAGAAAGAATCCTCAGCGGGCAAACAATCGAAGTTATCAGCACAGCCGACAAAATCGCCTTATTAGAACAAATCAGACTGATTGGTATTGATGCACCAGATTTTCAACAGCAGCCTTGGGGAGAAGCAGCCAAACAAAGATTAGAACAGCTAATTGGGGGAAAACAGGTATTGTTAGAATCAGACATCGAAGAGAAAGACCAGTTCGATCGCAAACTAGCCTACTTGTGGCAAGATGGAATTTTGCTCAACGAACAGCTAGTCAAAGAAGGTTATGTTTTGGCATCAGGGCGATCGCGCAACACGAAATATCAACAGCGACTCCTAAACGCTCAAGAATGGGCGAGACTCATGGGTAAAGGCCTGTGGAATCCAGAACGAGCTTTGCGCCAAACACCCGCAGAATTTCGCCAACAAAATCAGCAGAAATAGTCAGTTGATAGTTGACAGTTGACAGTTGACAGTTGACAGTTGACAGTTGACTGTTGACAGTTGACAGTTGACAGTTGACAGTTGACAGTTGACTGTTGACTGTTGGCATTAGGATTATTCTTCCCTCTTTCTTAGCGTCCTTCGCGTCTTCGCGGTTCGTTCTTCCCTCTTCCTTCTTCCCTCTTCCTTCTTCCTTCTTCCTTCTTCCCTCTTCCTTCTTCCTTCTTCCCAATGACAGACAATCAACTGCAAAACTACTTAGAAATAGCCACCGAAGCAGCCCTAGCCGCCGGTGCCGTCCTGCAATCTTTCTGCGGTAAATTAGAAAATATTCAAGAAAAAGGTCGATCGGGCGATTTAGTCACAGAAGCCGACAAAGCCTCAGAAGCCGTCATCTTAGAAATTCTCGGCCGCCACGTACCCGAACACGCCATCCTCGCGGAAGAATCGGGTTCATTAGGGAATGCAGCTAGCAAATACCTGTGGGCGATCGACCCTTTGGACGGTACAACCAATTATGCTCACCAATATCCTTTTTACGCCGTGTCGATCGGACTTTTAATCGACGGTATACCACAAATTGGCGTAATTTACGACCCTTCTCATAACGAATTGTTTCGCGCAGCTAAAGGATTGGGCGCAACCTGTAACCGTTCGGCGATCGCAGTTTCGCAAAGCTCAGAATTGAGAAATAGCTTGCTAGTGACCGGCTTTGCCTACGATCGGCGATCCACAGCAGATAATAACTATGCCGAATTCTGTCACCTCACCCACCTCACCCAAGGCGTGCGGCGCAGCGGTTCCGCAGCCCTAGACCTAGCACATACAGCCTGCGGGCGATTGGACGGATACTGGGAACGGGGACTCTCCCCTTGGGACGTAGCAGCCGGCGTACTCATCGTCTCCGAAGCCGGAGGTCAAGTTACAGCCTATGATGGGGGTGCCTTTGAGATGAACTCTGGTCGAGTTTTGGCCACCAACGGCAAAATACACGCCGAACTAAGCGGCGCACTGCTGTCAGTTCCTCCCTTATCTTCATGGAAGTAGCGTTTCGACAGCAAGGGATCGGGGGTAATACGGGGGTCACAACCCCTTAAGTCAAGTTACATTAAAGGATAGTGAGTGCGATTCGTTTAGTCGAAACTGAGTAACTATACTCAGGGGATGGCTAGGATGACTACAAAGTCATCACAACTAA
>NZ_JAUBTX010000008.1:0-203194 GCF_036705185.1 Microcoleus sp. B4-D4
GGCTTTTTGGCTTTTTTTCGGTCTATTTCATAACAAAAACCTTTTTTCATGTTTTTTGGCTTAAATCATTGGTAAAAGCTATGTTTCGCCAGAATAAAATTAACAAAACTTATATTGCCGAGGCGCTCTCAAATTCACTCATCTTTCTAAATGCTGTTTTCTGACTTTTTCAGCAAGCCCTAATTAGTTGTCTCAATCAATTTTTTACAGAATGCAGTCTAACTCAATACATTTATGAGACAGAGGCTGATGATTTGACAGTTAATGAAATTGATAACTTTAAAGAAAGTTGTTTATTGGGCAGAAGTGTGGGAATAGAAATATTAGGAAAGTTACTCTACTGCACTTATGATGCTGATAGCTATTGCTTCGATCCAGAACGAGTATCAGAACTTGCTCAACTTGATTGGTCAAGAAAAAGCCATATTTGGGAGGGAAATGTTGTTTTATCTAACTCCAACCTTAATAATCCAAGAGCATCCTATAAAATAACAGCAAGTGCTAGTGCTGTAAAAATGGCTATCGAGGCAGCAAAAGCCGAGTTAGGATGGATTTAACAAATATTATCTGCCTGCATCTGCGGTTCCCAAACCCAACCGATTTTTCAAATAATCAGTCATCCAACTAACACTAGCCCTAGACTTAGAAATTCCCCCTTTCAACAAAATTCCGCCCTCCCAATCAGGATTATAAATCGACCAATCAACCTGCTGCAAAAGACTCAAACGTTCCTCCCAACTCTCAGGAAAAACCGACAACAAAGCGGCCCCAACTTCCCCCAAACTCTCCAACACAACACTGTGACAGTGCACGCAATTCCGGCGCATTTCCCCCGCCGCAACTTGCTTTTGCAGAACTAATTGCCAATCGGGCATAAAACTGCTAACCGCATTCCAATAATTAACCGCCTGTTGTATTTGTTGAGCCAGTTCTTCCTCTTTTTTCTGTTTTGTAGTGCCAGAATGAGAGGGTTTTGTTTGTTTGCTGCTGTGAATGTTGGACAGCAAAGCCATGATAGCACGATCGATCGCACTTAGCGCAAACAATTTGGGCGATCGCCCGTTCAAACTCCCCTTCTCCATCTCCGTCAAACACCGAAACACATCAACCTGCTTAACAACCGATTTTACAACCAAAGCGCGATCGCCCCGGTGATTGAAAAGTACCCTTAGCGACGACTCCAAAGGAACTTGAAAATTGTTCAAATCGGAAAACTTTTGCTGCGAATTTTCCAACCCAATATCCAGAAACAAAATCAGCGCCACCGTCTCGTATCCCAACTGCGGATTTTCCTGCAAAGCCATCTCAAAAGCCGCCCTGCGATGCTGTCCGTCATTAATAGTAAATTTAGCGTCCATCGGCACTCGCAAGCGACCGATTTTGCGTTCCTCCGCCTCATTTCCCACAGCTTCAAAAGTAATATCCGCATCAATCGAAGCGGCGATCGCCCCACAAGTATAATTCCCAGAATTATTGACCAAATAATCAGCAATTTCGGGAATTCTAGCCCAGTTAAGCGCCCGTTTCGCCCGCAAAAACGGCGGCAATTCTTCAGAATCTAAAGGAAACAATTTCGGCAAAAAACGCACCGGACACATCGACACGTAATATTCGCGGCCCGCTTGAATTCCTCGGATGACCGGCAAAATGTATTCAAAGGAAGGAGTGGACATATTTTAGAATTGGGAATTGGGGATTGGGAATTGGGAATTGGGAATTGGGAATTGGGAATTGGGGATTGGGAATTGGGAATTAATATTTATTGACTTTTGGTCTGGTTTGTGATATGTGTCCGGGCTATAGCAAGATAAGTCAAGTATTTCACAAAACTTTTTAAAAAACAAGAGTTGACATCAATTTTAACCCATGATATTTTTGAAAAAATAGCGTAATTATATAAAAACTGCGAATGAATACCAACCCAGCGGCTGACCTCGCTAACCAATTTTTGGAAAAAGAACATCGCGAAAGACAGGAAATCGCACTGTTATTAGATAATTATTTAGGAAAGGACGATCGCATTTTCGTACAAAAAACCCACATGGGAAACACCGAAGCCTACATCGGTTCAGTCACCCTAGAATGGTTAGATTCCCGCGTCCGTTTCGCCTCACAAATGCCGCTTTTCCGACAAAAATTTGACCTCAAAACTAACAACATTGTCCGCGACGACGAAACCATTGACGAAATTATCCAGCGCCCCTTGGATTGGTCGCGCCAAGCCCCACTAACTCAATATTTAGCAGCCCGAAAAGCCCACAAATTCCCCGCAGTTTTAGTAGTCGTCAGTCCCCCTTGGGTAGACAACCCTCTAGCAGAAGAATGGGATAAAAACGGCGTAGCAACCAAATCGGCCGCTGAATTCACATCCTTTGATAAAAACGAGAATTTAGGGCTATTGAATATATCTAAAGATATTTCTATCTTTGCCTTAGACGGCCAGCACCGGCTGATGGGAATTCAAGGTTTAATGAGTTTAATTAAAACCGGAATTCTGCAAAGATACAACAAAAATAAAAAACCTGTGGGCGCTGCAATTACTCTCGAAGATTTAGCCCAAGAGTATCAAATTGACCCCGACGAAGTACACAAATTAGCTCACGAAAAAATCGGGATTGAGTTTATCCCGGCGGCTGTGGCTGGGGAAACCCGACAGCAAGCACAACGGCGCGTGCGATCGATCTTTGTGCACGTTAACCTCATGGCGGTAACGCTGAGTCAGGGCCAGCTAGCATTGTTAAATGAAGACAACGGATTTGCGATTTGCGCCCGCAAAATTGCCGTCACCCATCCTTTATTAAAAGAGCAAGATAACAGAAATCCCCGCGTCAATTGGGACAGCGCCACAGTCGCCGCCAAATCAACTGTACTCACAACCTTGCAAGCGCTGCAAGATATGTCGGAACGGTATTTAGAATACAAATTCCCCCATTGGAAGCCGGAAAAAAAAGGTTTAATTCCCATGCGTCCCGAAGATGATGAACTAAAAGAGGGAATTGAAGAGTTTAAGAAGTTGTTCGATAATTTAGCAACTTTACCCAGCTATCAAAGAATTGAAAGCAGCGAAGAAACCTTAGAATTGCGCCGATTTAGTTTTGAAAAGCCGGGGGGCGAGGGAAATATTTTGTTCCGTCCAGTCGGTCAAATTGCCTTAGCTAATGCTTTGGGAATTCTAGCATTTAGAAAGAAAATTTCGCTGAAATCTATTTTCGACAAACTCCGCAGATTCGATGTGGATGAAGGATTTAGCCACATGGACAATCCTGAATCTGCGTGGTACGGGATTTTGTACGATCCGAATAAAAAGCGAGTGTTAGTTTCTGGAAGGGATTTAGCGGCGAAGTTAATTGTATATTTGGTGGCGGGAATTGACGACGATATGGATCGGGCTCATTTGCGGCAAGCTGTGGCTCAAGCGAGGACTTTTGAGGATAAAGCTGTTAGTTTTAATGGCAGGTTTGTGAATCCGAAAGAGGTGGGATTGCCGCAGGTGCTGAGTTAAGTTTCTATTGGGCAAAGTCCACAGCGACTAACACTGAGCAGGAAGCAAATTAGTTTTGTATAATTGAATCTGCACCTTACCTATAACCAGATTATGACCATCGCTGAACAGATTTATGCGATCGCCAAAACCCTTCCCAAAGACCAAGCTAGCGAAATTCTCACTTTCGCTGAATTCGTCTGTGCTAAGCATTTGAGCGCGAACCAGCAAACAGACACTGTAGACTCTCCGATTCCTTGGGCTGAACTTGTTTTTTCCCTTGCTGGAACTTGGGTAAAAGATTTTCCATCTCTAGAAGATATTCGTGCTGAATCTGGACAAGATGTTTTGCGGGAGAGTCTATAAATGTACGTTTTGGATACAAACACCTTGATCTACTATTTCAAAGGTCAAGGACAAGTTGCTCAAAACATTGCTAATGTTTTACCCCAGGAAATAGTCGTTTCTGCGATCGTTATTTTTGAGTTGCAAGTCGGCATTGCTAAATCCAATTCGCCGGCCAAACGCACTCAACAACTTCAGCAACTTTTGAGCCGAGTTAACGTTATTGCTTTCGATCGCGATGCTGCTGTTGCGGCTGCTACAATTCGCGCACAGTTGGAGCAACAAGGTACTCCCATCGGCCCGATCGATGTTTTAGATTGCAGGGACAGCCGTAGCTCTCCAAGCGACTCTCGTTACCCACAATGTCAAGGAATTTTATAGAGTTTCGGAACTCGCGATCGCAGACTGGTATTGACTACCTTCCCAACTAAAATGTTGTTAAATTCGTACTTTTAAGAGTATATCGTAATCCCCTAATTCATCCGCAAACAGAACCTGGATGCTTGGTGGTTCAGACATCAATACCATCCCAAAGTTCTGCGATCGGGTGAACTTTGCCGTCTTATACTTCCTGAAGCGCAATCAGGAGACTGTTAAGAATATCTTCTTTAGATTGCTCCTCTTCATCTTCTTCAAATAGTTGACTTAGGGATTGCAAAATCAGGGTTTCGATCGGCAGGTTGAGTTTACCAGTTGTCTCAAGAAGCTGCTGTTCTAAATATTCAGGAATGGTGAGGGTAATTTGCATGGGGTGTATCTCTTCTGATCACAAACTTTCAAGCGCAGACTGTATTTAACTTGTTAAATGGCTAACTATTACTATTTCTTGCCGCTTCTAACTTCTGCTGAATTGCGGCTTGAACTTTCTGATCAAAATCAGGATCGCCGGGAGTTGCAATAATCCTCAGCGGATGCTGATTAATTCTGTCTAAATACGCCTGAAAAGCGGCTCTATCTCCTCGATGTCTGAGAAAATACTTTTTCAATTCAGTATTCGACATTTCGTTATAGTTAACTTGGCTCATCAGCAAACTCCCCATTGGGTAAAATTTGGAACTCAAGCTCTTCATCATACCCAGCCAATATGTATACGTTACGAGTTCTATCGTCAACACAAACAAGATGTATGGGTTGAAGCATTTTGTAAGTTAGTTGATAAGAAATGCGATATAAACTCTCAAGCTGGGCAGCAGTAGGCATTAGACTTAATCACTCCACCTAAAAGTTATTTTAACAGATAACTCCAGGCAATAATTGACTAATACATTAAGTTTAACTTAAGTATTTTGTGGCTTCAACAAAACCAATTCCGCCCCCACAGGCAAATGATCTGAGCCTGTTGCTTCCAAAACCGAACTCGATTTAGCACCCCAATGCTTTGAATACCAAATATAATCAATCCGACAAACGGGATAGTTTAATTTCAAATTCGATGTTTTCACCAAAAACTTAAGTGGCCAACCATGAGGCCAGGTAAAACCCAATCCAAATCCCGATTTTCGGAAAGAATCTTGCATGACTTTTTGCACGATATCATAGTCTTGACTGTCGTCTGTCATATTAAAGTCACCCGCGACAATTACTGGCAGAGTTTCTTGCTCAACTCGCTGCACTAAATCTTGAATTTCGGGAAAGCGTTTCCCATACGTGTAAACGGGAATTTTGAGAAAACGCAATATTTTATGTTGCTTAAGCCAAGGGCCTGAGCTTTCCATATTATAAATTACTATTTCTTGTTGGTTGAATTTAATAATTGCTCGCTGCTGCGCTTCTGGATGACCCGCTAAGTGCAGTATTTCGCTGGATACAATGGGATATTTACTGAGAATTCCTACCGGGGGAATGCCAATTTGATAGGGGTAGTCTGCTTTTAACGAGGCGAAAGCTCTTTTGATATGCTTCTGAACTATTTCTTGTAAAAATATAATATCGGGTTTTTCTCGTTCAATCAGTTTAACTAAAGTTGGCGACTGAGTTGAATACCAACCGAGGTTATTGGAGAAAATTTTGATTACAGGCTGCGAATCTGTGCTGTTTATTGGTGTGGGAGAAAAGTATTTTAGGTGCAGCCAACTTATTAGGAAAATGCAGGCGATCGTCGAAATAATCGAGAACCATCTTTTTTTGATAATTGAGAAGCCGACGACGGGAAGTAATAAAATTGGGAAAAGAATTAAGGGCAGAAAAGTGCTAATCAAGGCAACAATCCACAGTCGATCCCAAAATATTAGTTTTAGAAGGAAATAGCAGAGAAGAAATATTGAGTAGCTATAAGCGAGAATTGTTGCAGATTGCTTGACAACTCTTTTGATTAGATCTATTGGTTTGTGGTGCATGGGGAATCTCTTAAAATAAGAACTTGCTTAAATCGAATTCTTCATTTGAACGATGTTGGTTGTCTCTTTGGGAGATTAAGAACAACAAAAGGCGATCGGTATAATCCGCCGCACCCCGAAATTCTTCTCGCAATATTTCCAGTCCACCGTTAGCATATTCTTCAAAAATTTGCAAGCGTTCTGCTTCCAATTGTTCGTCGAGATGGGAGAGGATTTGAGGATTTTTGGTTTCGGCGATCGCAATTAGCTTGATCGCCATATCGTAACCCCTGGATATAAAAATATCAATATCAATGGCACCGGGTTCTCGTTTAGAAATTTCCCCCAAGGGCGATCGCTTTTTCCGCTTATTTCCCAAGGATGCCGCAAAGACAATGACATCGGCGTAAGTCTGAAAAGGGCCGGAGTTGTTATCCAATAAAGTTAAGGATTTCACTAAATCGGCTTTGTCTTTAGCAATTCTAATTCTGTTAGCAGCCATTGGGATTAATATGTAATTTTTAAATTGGTAGAGTAACCGCAGATGTCAAGCAGATCGACAGAGATTAACGCAGATAGTTTTTAGAATGTTCGTAATAACATAATTTTTTTGGCAAAACTTCCTCTGGCTTCCCGGCGCTTGATTTTTTCGGCTAAAAGCCGATCGCCCGAAATGCCAAAATTCAGCATCACCGCATCCATCACCTCAGACAAATCAGCCAATTCCGCCACCAAATCATCCTCATCAGCCACCGCTGCTTCCCCCGCTTCCTCAATCAATTTCTGGCGCAAAGCTTGACGGTATTCGCGATCGGACAAAATGACAAACTCGCATTCACTCCCGCTTTGGCGAATAATTTCAGGAATGCGATCGCGCACCAACTTATGATACTCTTTTTCCATGTCAAACTCCCTTTAACCTTGACTAAAAGTTTGAATCAACCAGCGATTAATTTCCCCATCATCTTGAGTTTGACTGCGATTCAAAGCTTCCTCAACTAACGCGATTTCTAGCCCCGGTAAAACCCGCGACTGTTGAATCCTGCCGCTACCTCCGCCATTAATCGCAAAGGCAAAAACCTCCCCAGTGTTTGCACGATCCACCCAATATTCGCTAATTCCTGCATCTTCATAAAGCAAGCGCTTGCTACCCAAATCATCGTTAAAAGAAGATGCACCAATTTCTATTACCAAATTCGGCGCATCGTATTGATTCAAATCAATGGGTGAATTGTTGTTAGCCGGAGGAACTCTCAAATCTGAACCAATGTAGTAAGCTAGATCGGGTTGAAACTCGCGAATACCTGCTTTGCGAAAACTAGCATTAGTAAATTGAATTATTCTGATATTTTTCAATGTAGCGTACAAAATAACTACATTGGAAACAATCGAATTTTGACGCGCGTGCAATGGCCCTACTGGTGACATTTCTACCCTCATGTGCTCTTGATAGTAATAAAACTTGCCTTTTTCCCAAGTTGAATCATCAGCGAAAGCCAGAAATTCTTCCCATATGCCCTTCACCCAAATATCCGTTTCCAAAACCTGTGTAATTGCCGAATTAGAAGCCATAATCCACCTCTACAATTTTCGTATATTCAAATTCATCTGAACTGCGCTTAACTAAAGCATAGCGCGTTCCGCCCAATTCGATCGCATCTTCTTCGCAATCAGCTTTCGGAGAATTGTACTCCAACACGTATTCCCTACCGATGGAACTTTCCATTTCTCTAGCAACTTCTCCGCGCCACTGAGTTTTTGTTACTAAGACTACCAATTGATTCGCTAATTTAGGCAGTTTATTCGCAATTTGTTTGCGATAAATCTCGTCCAAACTGCCAAAGGGAGAATCCATCACAATCGGAAATGTACTGCTATCGGGGCCCATCAAAGTATTTTTTTGACTCCACTCGCGCACGCCCTCAATAATTCCGCCGATAAACGACAAACTGAGGATTTGATTTTCTCCTGTAGAAGCGGGAACTAAAGATTCGTTGCCCGATGTATTTTCTACTAGCGTCAGTTCGTATTTGTCGCTTAATTTGGGGAGGTAAGGAGTAAAAGAAATTTGACTAAAAATATCTTGCACTCGCTTTTCTAGCTGAGAACAAAACTGTTTTTCTAAGCGCGATCGCACTTCAGTTAGGCGATTGATCGCATCCTGAGTCGCAGCAATCCGGCGCTGGGCCAAGACTTGCTTTTGCTCGTTCAGTTGCTGCTTGTCGATTTGCTTATCCAAAGCAGCAACCTGCGCGTTCAAACTCTCAATCTGCTGCTGGTTAGAGCCAGTTTCCCGGTGCAAATCGCCAAGGTTTGCCTCAATTTCATCCAAGCGCTTTTGCAAGCGGCTGACATCGCCGTCAGGGAAATTTTTCAGCTTGCTGTGAATATCGTCTAACTGGTTTTCCACCCGCGAAATTTCTGTTCTACCGCGATGAATATTGGCTTGTTGGCTGTCAAGTTCCTCCCAAAAATCAGCCACTTGTCTATCAATTTCATTAACGCGATCGCTAATCCGAATAGTAGTTTCTTCCACATCGCCAACAACTGCTTTATCCATCCAACCACTCACATTTTCGGAAGCAACAGAATCGGGAGTTAATTCCGTACCGCAGATGCAGCGCTGCTGCACTAATAACTCTTGCAAAAACGGCCGCCCAATCCCCGAAAGCAACTCACCTTTTTCGCGCAAATTTCCAAAAATCGAGTTAAATTCAGCCGCAGCATCCGACAAAAATACCGCGTAACCGCGCCCGGAAATTGCTCGTTGAAGCGCTGATGAAGCCCGATCAATTTCTTCGTGAAATAAACGCCGTTGCTTTTCCAATTCGTCTCGCAACTGTTGCAACTCAGCAGCACCACTGCGTTCCAGCAAATCACCGTTAACTGCTTTTTTTAATTCGCCTTGATTAGTCAATTCTTTCTCAATTTCTACTTGTCTTTGTGAAAGTTGGTCTACCTCTTTCTGCAAAGTTTGCTTTTCTTTTAAAAGTTTTTTAATTTCGTAACCACCAATCATACTCAAATCTGTTTCTAGAGATTTTTTTGCGTCTCCCAAATGTCGGATAGAGCGATTCAGTACCTCTACTCCCAGCAATTCCTTAGTAGCTTCGGCAATTTCTGCTTTCTTATCGTGGCGAACAATTTGCTCGATTCGTTCCCCATCAAAAAAGAAATACTGATGTAAATTTACTGGCAAAATTCGTCCGATAATATCATCTGGATGCTGGGCGGTTGGCATCCAACGGCCGTCATCTTTTGCTACTTGCAGGAACAATTCACCTTTGATGTGTTCTACACCATTTTCACTTTTGTAAGCACGGCAAACACGCCTTGCTTGGTAGCGCTTGCTGTCGTGTTCAAACACAACTTCTGCCCAACAACCGACTGCTTTTCCCATTTCGGCTTCAGCAAGAGCGCGCTTGTTTACTAATTGTTCTTCCGCCGCAAAAGCCGTGCTAAATTTTCCGTACAACACCCAGGTAAAAGCATTCATCAGTGCAGTTTTGCCAGCACCGTTATTACCGTGAATTACTGTAATATTTCGCTCGCCCCAAGCCAGCTTGATTTCGGGACTTTTCCCGAAGAACTGCCGAAAATTGCACAGAGTAATTGAAATTAACTTCATACAATTGCTTCCTTAATAATTGTTAAAATGTCATCGCTAATATAGCGGGGAGATTTCATATATAGCTTATCTTTTTCAAGTTCCAATACCTGCTCGATAATTTGTCGGACTTCCGGCGGCGCGCTAGTAATCGGTTGCTGTACGTCGCTCAAATCTTTGTCTGTGTAATAACCAGAACGTTTTTCTGCTAAAATGCTGATCGGTATGGGTGCGATCGCACTATCTTCATATCTAAAAGCCATTACCAAATTTTCATTCAGATTTTCAGCCATATTTTTTAGCAAATATTAAAAATTACAGGGCTGGTGCTCATGGGTGAGAAACCGAGTTTCTACGAGTTTTGCGACGAGAAACGAGAAATTTAGGCAGAAATCGGGTTTCTCAAGTCTGCGTGCGCCAGCGAAATCAACTAGCAACTCAAACTGCGAGCAAATAATTCTCTATTTTTAACATAAACCGAACCGGAATAAATGTCAAATATCTAACAAGCCATAACGCTTTTGAAGTTGCAACAATTTTACCCTAGCTTCCCCAGCATTGTCGGCTAAATCAGCAAATTCTAAGAACCGCTTCAACTCTTTTCGGAGCAGATTGCGCTCGACTTCTAAGGTTTCTCTGCCCAAATCGGGAGGCAAAACAATCATGTCAAATAAAGTGGCTCTTTCCTTTCCCGGATGCGGCCGCAAAATGCGTCCCCGGCGCTGAATAAACTGGCGCGGATTGCTGCTGCTTGCTAAAATGACAGCATTGCGAATTGCCGGAATATCAACGCCTTCATCTAAACAGCGAATCGCGACTAAACCTTGCAATTCTCCACTCTCAAATTGCTGGCGCAATCTTTCTCTTTCTGCTAAGGGAGTTGTCGCCGTATAGGTGTTAACTCGATAGCCTAATTCTGAACCTAATAACTTTGCGGTTTCTGTTAGTTGGCGGTTGTTATGGCGGCGCGCACTTCCTTCGATCGCGCCGTCGCCGCAGTAAAATAAAGTATGGGCTGTGTCGAGACGGTTACTCATTAATTTTCGCAAAGCTGTTAATTTATTAGCCGCCGCCCCAATTAACCGAGAACGCTGCATTAGTAAAGTTGTTAAAATATCGTTTTCTGCTACTTTTTCATCGCCCCAAAGCGCCCAACCAATTTTTTTAGTTAAATAGGAATATTTGCGGGTTTCAGCTTCTGTCAATTCTACTAAAATCGGATAGTATAAATAATGTACTAAGGCTTTTTGTCGGATGGCATCGGCTAAGGTAAGCTCTGGTTGCAAAACCGGGCCGAAATAATCGAAAATAGATTCGGTTCCCTGTTCGTCAAAGTGTCTTTGTGGGGTGGCGGAAAGGGCGAGGCGCAGTCCAATATTGCGTGGCAAACTTTGTCCCAAACGGGGTGCGCCTAAGTTGTGAACTTCGTCTCCAATAATTAGGGTTTTTTCTGGAAAATAGCGGATTTGCGACTGCAAGCTATCGGACATTAAGGTGGCGTTTGTGGTGATAATTGTCAGAAATAGTCCCTCGATAGCTCGCACTTCATACAAACCCGCAGCCAGCTTATTTTGCCAACTGCGGGCGTTTTCAAAGGCTAAAATAGGTTTTAAACCAAATTTTTCTGATTCGCGCGCCCACTGATTCACTAAGTGGCAGTAGGGGCAAATTACGAGCAATACTTTAAGGTTAATTTTATTATATAATTCAGTGGCGATCGCCAGTGCAGTAATCGTCTTACCGCTACCAGTCGCCATCTTCAGCGTACCGCGTCCCCGATTCGCAAACCAATTATCAACCGCCGCCCGTTGATATTGTCGCAATTCCAGCGATGGCGGCATTCTCGGAAACCCAGATTGCAAATGATTTACCGCCATTGCGATTCACCTTTAAATGCCGTTAAGAAGAAGGAAGAAGGAAGAAGGAAGAAGGAAGAAGGAAGAAGGAAGAAGGAAGAAGGAAGAAGGAAGAAATACACAGGAACGTTTTTTTTAGCGAGTCGTATTTTACATTTAACTAGATGGATTTAGTTAGATGCAAAAGTCCCTATACTCCAATGTAGCTTACGCGCGATCGAAACTTAACAACCCAAACAAATTATCCGCCGACATTTGCAAACCCGACAGCAAATCGAGCACAGGTAAAATATCCTGATTCTCCTTCCCCTCTGGTTGCTGCTGCGGCTTAAAAACCAAAATTAATTTTTCTTCCGGGTCAATCAACCAAGCTAACTTAGCACCGTGATTTAAACAAAACAAGATATTATTGATTACCCGAGTTGGATTTTGAGCCGGCGATAAAATCTCAATTGTCCAATCCGGCACAATTTCAAACCTGTTTTCTATCTCTCCACTAGCATTAAGAGGAATGCGCGACCACTCAAATACTGCTAAATCTGGAACAATAGCACATCCTCCAAAAGTACAGCACAATTCAGGAAAAGCAAAAGCTAACTTTTGCCGTTTACCAGCTTGATTAATAGCTGACGACAATTTGATTTGTAACGTGCTGTGTTTTCCTTGCGGCATAGCTTTTTGATGAATTTTACCGTCAACATACTCGCTAGCCGGCTTAGTTTCTGGTAGCAGCAAAAACTCTTCCAGAGAAATCTTGGACGGAGACTGAATTGACGTTAACATAAGCGATTAAACCCTCAAAAACTCCGATCAATTAACGTCGCTGTCACCTTCCCAATCCTGACAACTCTCCGATTCCACACCAGTAGGGTGCATCGCACAAACCAACAAATTTCCGCCGTAAACTTGACCGTGATAGTTAGTACAACCGCGACAAGCCGGCTGCTGAGTCGTCGAAGGGTCTACATAAGTCACCACCGACCAATCTATCTCATCAAACTCTGGGTCGAACTCCCGAACAATTTCAATTATCGGTTCTAGAAATTCATTGAGATAACCGTCGAATTCATTAAAATAACCGTCAAATTCAGCAATCAGGTTATTTTGTACTTGTTCTGTAAACTCTTCCGAAATCTTTGCCAAAACGTCCAGCATTTCGACAAATTCATCGCTAACGTCGCTGAAAAAATGCTCTACGTCAGAAGCAGCATTTTCCATTACTTCAAAAAAACCTTTTGACCAATCTTCCATGAATTTGACAGCTTACTATTGCAAAGTATTTAACATAGTCCGGGACACATCAAGCCCAAGAAACCGGGTTTTTTACTCTCATCAGGTTGCAACGGGCGTATTGTCGTAAAAAAACTCGGTTTCTGACTACGCGCAGCTCCGGGACTATCACAGATAAGTGCAGCCAGCCTCATGCGAAGCGATCGCACCTACTCTCAATTCTATTACCTATTGCTCTATATCCGTCCACATCGGATACCATTTTCCTGAAACAATCCAACTGTAGGTCAACTCCCAACCCGCATCCAGTCAATCATCCCCAATCTAAAATCGAAAAATCTAAAATCGTAAAGGGAACTCAAGATAATAATCTTGAGTTCCCTTTATGCTTTGCTTTGCGAGCTTTTTTTGAGCTTAATCGCGCTTCAGCTTTCGCAATTCATCTTGTAAATTCTGTACTTGTTCGCGGAGTTTGTCTACGCCGCCGGTTTCTTTAGCATCTGGTGCCGAAACCTCTTCTTCCTCAGAAACAATTTCAATCCGGCGAGGTTCAGCCGGTTTTTTGTCCCCAGTCACTTCTACTGGCGGTTGCTGCTGCTGAGCTTGTTGCACCATGTCTTCGACAAAGCGGCGTGCTTCTTCCGTTGACATTTCGCCCCGCTTGACTAATTCATCGGCCAGCTTTTGGGATTCAGCGCGCAATTCAGTCAACTTGCTGCCTGCTTTTTCACCAGCATAGGAAGCTAGCCCGACACCAAGATAAACTGCCTTTTGTAAAATATCTCCGAAACCAGGCATAGGAGCTACACCTCATAAAACAAGGTGAACCGGAGACCACGCCTATTACAAGCATCCCGTGTTGCTGCTACCTTCCGGTCCTGACAAGATTTGGGCGTTGGAATCGCGTGGGTCCAGTTCATTTGTGAGTATAACACATTTATTTATTCTTCAACCACACACCAGTGATAAATTTCATAAATAACGCAACCGTTTTTCACCAGGGGGTCTTCAGCAACGATCGCCCTTGCCTCATCCATCGAACCCGCCTCAAACATCAACATACCGCCGCCCCGCCTCGCCCAGTAGCCAGTTTTAGCTCGGTGTCCTTTAGAAATCAACTCTCGGACATAAGCTCTGTGAGCGGGCACATACTGGTCAAATACAGGCTTTTCGACAATTCCTTGCTCAATTTTGACAAACCAAGGCATTTTTATTGGGGATTTTAGATTTTATATCTTAGATTGGGAATGGGCGATCGGCAATGGGATTTAGGGCAAATGCTCTATATTCCATTTTGCACCATCCTTTCTTAACTGCGATGTTATCCGATGAACCAGTCAAAACAGCGATTTTTTATTGCTCTAGTGCCGCCCCCGGAAATTCAACAGCAGATTACTGAGATTAAACAGTATTTTGCCGAACACTACAACAGCCGCAGTGCCTTGAAGTCACCGCCCCACATCACCCTGCAACCTCCTTTTGAATGGCCAGCGGCGGAAGTTCCGAAATTAGAGGAAAGCTTAAAAAAATTTTCCGCACACCGGCTGTCAATTCCCGTTAGCCTATGCGGTTTTGCCGCTTTCGCGCCCCGCGTCATTTACGTGGATGTTGTCAAATCCCCCGAATTGCTAGAAATTCAAACAGATTTGATCAGTTATATTGAGGCGAATTTGGGAATTGTCCCTCCAGTTAATCAGAATCGCCCATTTGTACCGCACATGACAGTAGGGTTTCGCGATTTAACCAAGGAGAATTTTCAAGCGGCTTGGTTGGAATTCTCAGGGTGCCAACTCCACTTTGAGTTTACCGCTGCGGCATTAACATTGCTGCAGCACGACAGCAGCCGCTGGAACATCAGCAAACAGTTCCCGCTTAATATCGAACCCCCAACAAATTTAACTCAATCGTGAAAACTCTTCCTTCTCTACTCTTCCTTCTCTACTCTTTCTTCGCGCCGCTTCGCGGCTTCGCGGTTCATTTCTCCAAAAAAAACGTGATAAACTCTCGACATCTGAATGCAACTTAGATGCGGAAAACCTGTTTAAAATTCAACGTAAAACAGGTGGCAGACTGCCCTTAGTGGGAGTTGCCAGAGCCACAGTTCCGTAAACCAAAATTCCCGACTCTCGCAATATTTTAATAGCCGATTTAACCGTAGTGCCGCTAGTATAAATATCATCAACTAACAGCACTCGATCGCGCGGGCGACGGCGGCGAAAATCTTTCCCCAAAATCAAAGCATCTTTCATTTCAGCTTTTCGCTGCTGTGGTGTCAGAGCAAATAAAGGTTGAGTATTTTTCACCCGATCCAAACCGTGGCGCTGCAAAGGTAAACCAGTCAGCTCGCAAAAACTTTCCGCCAAAAGTTCCGCCTGGTTAAAACCCCGCTGCTTGACCTTTTCTTTGTGCATGGGAATTGGTACAACTGTTAGATTGTCAATAGCTAATTCGGGAAAACTCAGCCAAGCTTCGGCCAGCCAGCCGCCGAGAGGTTTCGCTAATTGGGGATTTCCCTCATATTTCAAAGCTGCGATCGCCCGTTTCAGAGTCCCGCCGTACTCGCCCCACACAAAAACCCGCTCCCGATCGTCCCAAAATCGAGCGGGATCTGCTAACTGACATTGCTGAAGTTGTTTGTGACAGTACGGACAAAACTCCTCGGTCGCAGGTCGCTGACAAAGAGGACAGTTAGACTTAAGAAATAGATTAAGTAAAGATTTGACTAATCCCGTCCATTTTCGGTTGTTCATCCTAAAATTGTGGTAAGTGATTAATGGGAAAAACTATCAAAATTCAATCAGTTTCCAAGAACAGGCTCTGGGCGTGACAAACCTCTACTGGCTAGACAAAATTCAACCTTCAGACCGAGATGCAGTGGGAGAAAAAGCATTTTACTTGAGCTGTTTGCTCGCTCAAAATCATCCCGTTGTACCGGGTTTTGTCGTGCCGGCTCAAACATTTTGGCAGTTTGTAGAGTCGATCGACTGGCTAGAACCGCTATTTGCTGACTGGCCCCACTCTTCCCTGCACCTGAATGTTGACGATCCCAGACAACTGCAATCGATCGCCCGCAGCATCCGCCACCAAATCCTCACCAGCAAACTGCCAGATTCACTGCCCTCCATCCTAGAGTCTGCTGTTTCTCAACTCAACTCAAACTCCAAAACCTTAATTTTTCGCCCTTCCCTGACTTCCTGGCACCCAAAAACAGTCGGAATTTTGGAAGATCGGGCAGTACGCGCACAACCAGAAGCCATTGAAGCCGGACTCAAACGAGCTTGGGCAGAACTGTTCAGAGCCCGAAGTCTATTTTACTGGCAGCGGTGCGGCCTGGAGATACAGCAAATCAATCCTGTAGTTTTGGTGCAGCCTCTGGGGCGGGCGATCGCCACGGGCGAAGTGAAAATTAAGGCCGGTGCAGCATGGGAAATCCAAGCCACCAGCGGTTTGGGAATGTCCCTCCCCAGGGGAGAAACCATCCCCGATTACTATCAAGTGCAGCCAGAAACAGGCGCAGTTAAATTCCAGCGGCTAGGTTACAAAACATTAGCCTACGACCTCAAAGCCGACGGAGAAAAACCGCTCGCCCAACAGCAGCTAGGCAATTTTTCCGCTTTCCCAATTCCCGATTCTCCATTTCTAATTTCTGATTGTGCTGACAGTTGCGTGGAAGTGTTGGCGCTGGAAGAGAAAGCACAAACTGAATATGTTTTAGAAGAATCGCAACTACAAAAAATTATTAAAGCCAGCAAACAAATAATAGCTGAATATGAGTCTGATTTAATCTTAGATTGGACGATCGAACAGACAGAAAACAGCGGCGAAACGCAGTTGTATTTCACTCATATTCGTTTTTTGCCAGGGGAAAAAGTCACGCCGAAACGGGCTGTGGCGATCGCCCCGGCGAGAACTCCGGCGATACTCAGAGGTTTGGCCGCCGCCTCGGGAAAAGCCGAAGCAATTGCCCAAGTTATCGCTAATTCCCACCCAGAAAACGCTCAATTCTTGCCTGGAGGCATTTTGGTAGCCCGGACAATCGAGCCACACTGGCTACCTTGGCTGAAAGTTGCTGCGGGGGTAGTTGCCGAAGAAGGAGGCATGACAGGCCACGGCGCGATTTTAGCGAGAGAGTTGGGGATTCCCGCCGTTGTGGGAGTTGCTGGGGCGACTCGGACGATCGCCTCGGGGGATTCGGTGCTGGTAGATGGCGATAGCGGAGAAGTTTTTGCCACCGCTCCAGATTCGGCGACTGACACAGCAGAAAGCAGCCGGCTTGAGGAAACAGCAAACAATCCAGATATATACAGTACGGCAGCAAAAATGTCAATAGCCAACCACCAATTTTCTGCATCGGAGCGATCGTCCAATCCCGGTCTTCAATCTCGACTGGTACAATCTCCCGAATCTGCTTGGGGCGCGCCAACGGCGACTCAACTGCTAGTTAATGTCAGCCAAACAAGTTCGATCGAGCGCCTCAAAAATCTACCAATAGATGGCATCGGATTGCTGCGATCGGAATTGATGGCATTGGAAGCTTTGGACTGTCAAAACCCCAAAGTTTTGCTGCAAAACGGCCGCCAATCGGAATTTGTCGATCGCATGGCGGATTGCCTCAGTTTATTTGCAGCAGCCGTTGCGCCGCGGCCGATATTTTATCGCTCTCTCGATTTGCGCGAATCGGGAGCCATCGGCAGTTTTAGTTATACCTTTGAACCCGAGTTATTTGATTGGGAACTGTGCGTGCTTCAAAAAGTCTGCGATTGGGGCCATACAAATATCAATTTAATTTTGCCTTTCGTGCGCTCTGTTGACGAATTTGTTTACTGCCGCGAGCGATTAGAAAAAAATTGGCAAAACCGACCGAACGAATTTGAAATATGGATTATGGCGGAAGTTCCTTCGGTATTATTTTTATTGCCAGATTATGTAAAAGCCGGAGTTCAAGGAATTTCCATCGGTACTAACGATTTAACTCAATTTTTATTAGGAATTCACCGCAACTCCGAACAGTTAGCAGGTGGTTTTAGCGGGCACGATCGAGCAGTAATGAAGGCGATCGAACAATTAATTTTTCAGGCCAGGGCTGCGGGGATTCCTTGCTCGATCTGCGGCGACGCGACCGCACTGTATCCTGAGATAGTTGAATCCTTGGTGCGGTGGGGGATTTCGTCTATTTCCGTCAATGTCGATGCTGCAGAACAAACTTGCAGGGCGATCGCCCGGGCCGAACAGCGCTTGATTCTAGAAGCCGCTCGATCGATCGTTAATAATTGATATCAATTCCGGTTGCACTCCTCCAGAATTTTTGACTGTTGACTGTTGATTGTTGATTGTTGATTGTTGATTGTTGACTGTTGACTGTTGACTGTTGATTGTTGATTGTTGACTGTTGATTGTGAATCGAACAACTGGAAATTGCACCGAGATAGGTGGCGACTTGTAAAAATTATTCATGAATTGCCCTCTAATTTATCATTTCGATGCAGCCGAAAACGATAGGATATAAGCTGTTGCGGTAAATCAACATTGCGTGTCAAAAATGACTGAGATTGCTTGTGAGACTTTGCTCCAGCGCTGTTTAAATTATTTTGGAAATTTCAGCCTAATGTAAGTATTCGGATGTTAGCGTATTGGGTATTAACGATTTTATCAACCAAATTTTTTGACAGACATATTGCCCTCAACCGCAAATTTTGTCCGGGCTGCCGGGTTTGGGAACCTAAGTCCTCAATAAAAAAATGGATTTTCAAGTTAGGATAGAAATATGATCAACACCTTACCCGGAGCAACAAACAATGAAATCAAAAATCATTGCAACCGCAGCAATGCTTGCAGCCCTCGGCTGTCTGCATCCCCATCCTGCATTATCTCAACCGGCAACTAGCGGCGGCCCACAACCCGGATTTTGGCAGCCGAGGGCGCAGGTTGACACTACTCGGAACATTACCCTGAGACTGTTAAATGAAACCGGATTAAACCTAGAATACGGTGAATCAGGTGTTGGTTTATCATCCTTACCCGTCGGAGCCAGCAAAAACATCACGGTTAGCGTCAGCAGCCGCACGGCCGACATTGCCAATATTCCGATTAATGTCAAAGGAGGAACCACAACTTTGAAATACGACTACAGCGTAGATTCTAAGACAAATCTTGTGACGGTTCGGATCACTACATCCGATGGTCGGAGTAGGCAAGATCGGTCAGTTTATATTGATGAAAAAGGCAGAATTTACTCTTTCTAAAACCGACGGCGATCGACCCGGTTTTTCCTGATAAATCTTGGTTTTAGCAGGAAAGTATCCGGGAAGAAATCGGGTTTCTGGACTCGATCGCGTAAATGTATGTTTCAAAAAGTCTGAATCAAGTGCAGCCGATCGAAAGTCGATTTTTTTGTGCAGCGGATTTAAAATTGCATACTCTTAATTTTACTGTCTGCGTGCGTTCTAGCGGCGGGGGCGATCGCACCTGAATCAAAGGGTTTGCCGCGCCGACAAACCCTTTGTAATAGATCGGATAGTTACTGCTGTTTCTTAGTCGATCGAGATCGACTGAGGCCCAGTGCTTTTGTTAGTCGCTTCGGTTGCGGGAGGAGTGTAGGAAGTCGAACCTGCTTGTTCGTCAATCCAGCTTCTGACGGGATCTTCGTGAAGGTTGAGTCGAAGCAGGCCCGAGAAAAATCCGCCCGCAAAGGCGATCGGCTGTTGCATCAATTCTTTGGCCACTGGGATGAGTTCGTCGAGGAACATTCAAGGTCTCCTTGTGCTGCTGGGGTTCTACCTTTACTGTACCGTTTGTACTGCGATGCTGGCAGCGGGCTAAGCTGTTGCTCCTATAGATTGTGTATGAGATTGTGTATGGCGATTGAGGGGGAGAAGGGCCCTTCGGCTTCGCTCAGGATCAAGAGGGGGAGAGGATTTGACGATTTTTGATTGTCATCAAAATATACAATTTAAATGCACAACAGCTTACCAAAAACCCAGTTCCCGGTGCTGGTACAAGACGGGCGATCGGGCAATTTTTGGCCGAATGATTTAGAATACTAATCAATTTGCTGTAAAAATTATATGTGCCGTTTGCTTGGCTACCTCGGGGAGCCGATTTTACTCGATTCTATTCTGTACAAGCCGGAACATTCCCTAATTGTGCAGAGTTACGAGCCCCGCGAAATGACTTCAGGCGTTGTTAATGCTGACGGTTTTGGCATCGGTTGGTATCACCCGCACCTAGAGACTGACCCGTTTACCTATAAAAACATACAGCCAATTTGGAGCGACCTCAATCTACCGAGTATCAGTCGATACGTTGAATCCGGCTGCGCGATCGGATACGTTCGCAGCGCAACTTCGGGACAATCTGTAGATTTGAGCAACTGTCAGCCGTTTGGGTACGATCGCCTGCTGTTCGTACACAACGGCTTCGTGAAAAATTTTCGCCAAACTCTGTACAGACCAATTCGCGATCGCCTGTGCGATACCGTTTATCAATCAATTAACGGTACAACAGATTCAGAACACATCTTCGGCTTATTTGTCAATGAATTAACAGACAAAAATCTGACCCTACAAGCAGCTTTGCAAAACTCCTTAAAAATCTTGGCAGACTTAGCAAAAGTTCAGCAAATAGAATTTTCAGCTAACATCATTATCAGCGACGGACACCAGCTCGTTGCCTCTCGCTTTGCTTCCCAAAAAGCCGCTCCTTCCCTTTATTGGGTGCGGGACGATCTAAACTTTCCAAATTCGGTCATCATTGCTTCAGAGCCTTTATTTGCTGGCAATTGGCACGAGTGTCCAGAAGACAGCATTATCAGTACGGGAGTAGACGGTGATATCCAAATCTATCCAATCTTGTAGAGAGGCAATTTATCGCGATTTGCAGCAGTGTCGGCGCGGCACTTTTAAATTATTTGCAGACATAGATTGCGATACTTTCTGCCGCCTTGCTCATCCAGATTTCAGTCCGGTTGGCTGGCACTTAGGTCACATTGCTTATACTGAAGATTTGTGGCTGTTACAGCGATGTGCTCTTTTGAAGCCAGTTTTTCCTGAATATCACCAACTGTTTGCAGCAGATATTTTGCCGAAAAAACAACGGATTTTTCTGCCATCGTTACCAGAAGTTAAATTGTATCTGGATGCGGTGAGAAAAAAGGTGTTAGATTATTTGGAAATAGCGCCGATCGAGGAGCAAGAACGTCTCTGGCGGTTTATGATTCAGCACGAAAGCCAGCACTGCGAAACCGTGGCTTTTGTGTTGCAAATGCAGGAGAAGCAAGGAAGGCGCGACAGGGATTTGGACGCGGATACACGGATTAATTATCCGCAAGGGGGAAGAAGGCAGAGGGAAGAAAGAATATTAATGCCCGATTCCCGATGCCCGATGCCCGATGCCCCATGTCCAATTCCCAATTCAGAAATTGAAATTCCGGGCGGAGAATTTTATATGGGAAGCGATGCTGCTGAGGCTTTGGATAATGAGCGATCGCGCCACTTGTGTTATTTAGAAGCATACGCGATCGATCGCTATCCCGTCACTTGCGGTCAATACCGAGATTTTATGGCATCCGGCGGCTATCAGAACCGCGATTGGTGGTCTGCTGAGGGCTGGGAATGGCTAAAAGTTCATTTAGTCGATCGGCCGCTTTACTGGTCAGAAAATCCCGCTTTCAACAACCATCCAGTTTGCGGCGTAAGTTGGTACGAAGCCGAAGCCTACTGCCACTTTACCGGCAAGCGTTTACCATCAGAAGCCGAATGGGAGAAAGCAGCGAGTTGGGATGCAGCAAATCAAACAAATCGCACCTATCCTTGGGGAGAAGTGCAGCCAAATACCAGCCTGTGCAATCACGGGAATAATCTTGCAAACACATCGCCAGTTGACGCCTTTCCAAAAGGAGCAAGTGCTACAGGCTGCTGCGATATGTTGGGGAATGTTTGGGAGTGGACTGCTTCCACATTTGACGCTTATCCAGGATTTGAAAGTTATCCTTACAAGGGATATTCTCAAGTTTATTTTGATGGAGAACACCGAGTTTTGAAAGGCGGGAGTTGGGCGACTTTTCCTCAAGCAATGCGATCGAGTTTTCGGAATTGGTACTATCCGGGCGTGCGGCAAATTATCGCTGGTTTTCGCTGCGCCAAATAGTTTAGGCGACAATTATAACTGCAATAGACAAGATTACATTTATTCGATTTCCTATCTTGAAATTATCTGCGTTAATCTGTGTTTATCTATCTTGTATCTGCGGTTAATCAATCAAACATTTAAGTAAGAAGTTTAGAGAATATGGGGGAATTTGCTTGCTAAATATCAAAATAAATCAATACGGTTCACTTAACGCTTTTTTGTCATTGCGCTTCGGGAGAGCAATCGCAGTATATTTTTGTCACATCGTTTTGCTGATCGGATTTCCTTCAGTGAACCGTATTGCAAGATAAATCGCATTTCAAAACATTAAGTAAAAAAACTTAGGAAAATTATTTTTAAATTTTAATTTGTGGATGCGATCGCCATTTAGTGAGAAAATATAAAACTGAGAGCGACATAAAAAATCAGGCTTAAGCCTGATTTTTGGCAACACTACCCTGTGCTATAACCACTGGTGCATCCTATATTTTAACTCTATGAAATCCCCAAGACTGTCGGAGACGGCAAACCAAGCCTCAACGAAGGAAAATCGCCTGCATTTAGAGCGACTGGTGAGCGCGACAGCACCCACACCCGCAGAAATCAACGCAGGTAGCGAAGTCGTTAGCGGGTTGACTCAAAACCCCAAAACCGTGCCTCCCAAGTATTTCTACGACGATCGCGGATCGAAGCTGTTCGAGTTGATTTGTCAGTTGCCAGAATACTACGTGACACGCACGGAGACGGCAATTTTGCAAGAGTGTGCAGGGGCGATCGCCCGTTTGACGGGCCCGTGCGAAATTGTCGAACTCGGCAGCGGCAGTTCCACCAAAACTCGGATTCTCCTCGATGCTTACAACCAACTGCAATATCCCCTGCACTATTTGCCGATCGACATCAGTCCGACTATCCTAGAAAGCAGCGCTTGTCAACTGCTAACAGATTATCCGTCCCTCCAGATTCACGGACTTGTCAGCACTTACGAACTAGCCCTAGCTAAAATTGCACCGTCACCGTTGCCAACCCGAATGATTTGCTTTCTAGGCAGTACCCTCGGCAATTTAAACCATCAAGAATGCGATGTATTTTTCTCGCAAATTGTCGGTGCATTGCAGCCAGGAGAATATTTTTTATTGGGAATTGACCTAGACAAATCTAAAGATATTTTAGAGCCAGCCTACGATGACAATCAAGGAGTGACAGCAGCCTTTAACTTGAATATGCTGCGACATTTAAATCGCAAGTATGAAGGAAATTTTGATTTAGCGCAGTTCGAGCATTGGGCATTTTACAATCAAGAAGAATGTCAAATTGAAATGCACTTGAGAAGTATGAAAGCGCAAACCGCGAACTTGCGCGCTCTCAATTTAACCGTAGAATTTGCCGCCGGAGAAACTATCCGCAGCGAAATTTCTCGCAAATTTAATCTGAATACGGTAAAGAAAGAACTTTCCGAGCGCGGTTTAAAGTCGGTGCAAGTTTGGACAGATCCAAAACAGTGGTTTGGTTTGATGCTTTGTCAGTTGTCAGTTGACAGTTGACTGTGGGCAGTTGTCATTAGTTAGTGCGAGGGAAAGAAACCGGGTTTCTACGATTTTTGACAACAGGAACGAGAAATATCGCAAGAAACCCGGTTTCTGAAATGGTGAGTGCATCCATTAACTTCTGAATTATTACTTTAGGGTTCACGTATGAGTTCCACAAACTAAAACTGTGTCTACTACGCCCCCTACTTCTCAACTATCAACTATCAACTATAGCAATCCTAAATCCTTTGTGAATTTCTTACTCCCTCCCCGCGGGTTCGGGGAGGGTTGGGGTGGGGTAAAAAGTTTACGACTCCTGCAAGGATTGCTATGTCAACTATCAACTATCAACTATCAACTGACAACTATAGCAATCCTAAATCATTTTCAATAACTGGTTAAGAGGCTAGGAATCGATGTCACTCTTGAAGAGTCTCGCCTGCCAAAATGGAGGCAGAGCCTCCGGATCTGCGTTACCAGGCAGAGCCTGGTAACGAGTAGAATGAGTAAATCACTTAGGATTGCTATATCAACTGACAACTATCAACTGTCAACTGACAACTGACAACTGACTAATTAACAAATCGGCCGCTGTCCGGGTTTGACTGCGTGAATGTACTCGCTGCCCGATGTCGGCCATCCCCGCTTGTAATAAGCTTCCTCCGGCTTCCCCCAGCCCAACTGCAACAAAATTTCGAGAAAATCCAACTTTTCCCACTTTGAAAGACTGGCCCATTCTGTGCGCTGAGCTAGAGCCTCTACATCCACCGGCTCGATCGATCGAAAATCCTTCCCGCTGTTAATACTCAAATACAAATCCATCCCCGCAGTTACCTGCTGCCAAAATTCTAACATCGCAATCTTAGCTGCTGTCAGAGTAATCAAATCAACCGGTAAAGCTATCAACTCATCATCCACCGCCGGATAGCGCAGAGTATTGCCTTTAACCGCCATTTCCCGCCAGACAATCCCAGAAACTTGATGTTCCCGCTGGTATTCGTGCACCGCAGCCTTAAAATTTTGATAAGCAGTAAACTTTTGAACGCCCTCAGATTTGAGAAAACGATCGATCACCGGATTCCCTGTAGCAGGAGTTTCAGTCAAGTTGAGACGTCGCCCGTGCAAGCAGGCTTGGCGCTCTTCTTCGAGGATTTTAATGAGTTGGGCCGTGCTGTAGACGTTAGACATCTTTATTCAAGCAAAATCAATACATTTGCTGGTTTGGCTGATTGGATCGGCTAATTTTTACTAAAGATTCTTTTTTTTGTGAACAATATCACTTTTGCCGCTATTGTAACCCACATTCTGCAGATGTGGCTGAGCTTACTGGTATTTTTAAGCAATCAAAACTATGAAAATTTTCCTAACCTAATTTTTTTAGGTTTGATTTTTGCTTTTCGTGAAAATAACTATAATGTAGAAAAACTTAAGTTATTTTGTTTAAATTAGTTTGCTCTCGCGTGCGATCGATTAATATCGTTTCCGGTTGGATCGGAAACGATATAAATTCAATAAAATTAGATCGCGCGTGCGGGCCGGACTCCAGCCCACAGGATCGAACTGTTTTTGTTATGGTAATCGACCGGAGATGATATTATGCAGTAATGCAAGTGTAATTAATTCTGCACGCCTTAATATGCACAGTCAATTTCAAACTTTTAGGGCGAAGTCTAAGGCTCTAAAATTGACTTACTTTTTCCAATCTCTGTGAATATTTGAAGTATTTTAAATCTTCGACAAAGATACTTTTGCGGTTAAAAATTCCTGAGTTTGTTTTCACAGATAATTGCACGTCTCCCTGGTTTTTTCCTGCTTGTTTCAACATCTCCATTACCATTTTCCTGTGATTGCGTCCTTCAGCCTTAATTCTTCTCGACTGACTAGAGCTTCGTAATAATCGGGTTTGATTTCTAGGGCGACTCCGTAAGAGTTCATAGCGTCTTGAGTCCGCTGCAATTTTTGCAAAACGTCGCCCCGCTGTGCCCAAGCTTCCCAGTTGTCCGGCTTGAGTTGAATCACTTGGTCAAATGCGACGAGCGATTCGGAATAGCGCTGCATTTTCCCTAGCAGCAAACCTCGCTGCACCCAGCCTTGATAGCTGTCGGGCCAGATAGTAATTGCTCGATCGTAGGATGCTAGAGCTTGTTCGTATTGCTGCAAAGTTGATAGAGCGTTGCCGCGTTTCAACCAAGCTTCAAAATTGTCGGGTACGATTTTAATTACGCGGTTGTAAGCTGCGACTGCTTCTTCGTAACGCTGCAATTTTTCCAGGGCCGCGCCTTGCTGCAATCCTACTTTTGATGTAATTTCTGTTTCTGAACTCAGAGAAATTACTTTGTCATAACAGGCGATCGCTTCTTCGTACTGCTGCAAGTTTTCTAGAGCTTCGCCTCGGAAATTCCAAGCTTCTAGAAAATTCCCTTCTATTTGTAGGGCATTGCTGTAAGCGATTATCGCATCTTTGTAGCGTTCCAATTCTGCTAGGGCGATGCCTCTACCCAGCCAAGCTTCGGGGAAGTTTGGATTAATTTGAATTGCTCTGTCAAAAGCAGCGATCGCCTCTTCATAATCTCTCGATTCTGACAGGGTTTGACCGCGCCCGATCCATACTTCTGGATAAAAAGAATTAATTTCAATTGCGCGATCGAAACAAGCAATTGCGCCATCGCGCCACTGGTGTTTGAGCGCCATTCCTTTATAAAACCAAGCTTCGCAATCGTTGGGTTGCAGTTGCAGCACGCGATCGTAAGCTGTGACTGCTTCTCCGTATTTGTGCAGTTTTGCTGAAGCAATACCCCGATTGAACCAAGCCAGACTATTTTGTGGTTGTAGTTGAATGGTGCGATCGTAAGAAGTTACAGCTTCAGCGTAGCGCTCGGCCTTCATCAGAGCCAAACCTCGGTTCAGCCAAGCTTCTGCATTAGTCGAGACGAGTTTGAGCGATCGCTCGTAGGCCGCCACGGCTTCAGCGTAGCGCTCTGCTTGCAGCAATACGTTGCCTTGCCGGCACCACATCGCGGGCAAATTTGGGTGAATTTGGGTGGCTTTTTTGTAACAGCTTGCTGCTTTATCCCACTCCTGCAATTCCTCTAAAACTCTGCCTTGCTGATACCAAGCTTCGTGCTTTTCTGGATTGATTTCAATTGCTTTGTCGAAAGCCGCGATCGCTTCTGAGTAATTCTGTAAATTTAACTGTGCGCTCCCGCGCAGCATCCAAGCCCAATATTCTTCTGGATTAATTGCTATAGCTCGATCGCAACAGGCCACTGTTTCTGCGTAGGAGTGCAGTTGCTTGTAAGCTTTGCCCAGATTCAGCCACGCCCGGGCCCAGTCCGGCTTAATTTGCACCGCTTTTCCATAGCAAATGATTGCCGCTTCGTACCTTCCCGATGCGTACAATCTATTGCCCCGATCGTAATCTGGAAATGCTGCCACAATTCTTAAAATCGGTGGCAGTAGAGCTGGTTGGGGGTTTGACGAGTTTTCCGTGGCTGAAGTCGAGAGGTCTGGCATACGCCTTACATATAAAAAATTTAGTGGGTTGACAAGCTTGCGGTCTTATATATTAACTTATGCTGTTCTTAACTCGCTGCGGTTTTGAAACCAATTTAGCATATCAGGTCTTCTGCCACAAATTATATTTACTTGAGAGCAACTTAAATCTATTAAATCTATATGTATAAAATTATGCACAGTTCCCGCTTTCAGTATTCGGCTGTAAAATGCCGTCGGGAGACAAACAAATATCTCGTTATCCTGATTTCAAAATAAATTTCATATGCTAACTGTACACAGACTTTTAGATTTTGCGGACTGCTTTACCGATCGCAATTCAACGCCGATCGACCTTTCCTGCAATTATTGGTACCAAGGTAATTGTCCTCAAAGCGGCGAACTGCTGAGACTGCCCCGCACTCGAATGTCAGAGGAACTCGCCAGGGGTTTGATGCAGTACCTTGCTGCGGACGATTCCTTCGATCGCGAGGGCAAGATGTACGGCATATTGCTGGTAGAGATGGCTTCGGGGGAACAGGGGATACTCAAAGCATTTTCCGGGCTGCTCAAGGGTTGCAGCGTTGTTGAGGGCTGGGTGCCGCCGATTCCGGGACGATCGCGAGTTCAAGGAGAGGAAGCGCGCGCCTTAACTCAATTAGAAGCGATGAAACAGGAACTGATTGCACTGAATCAACTCCCGCAGCGACAAGAGTATCAAGCTTTATTGAGCGAGTTTGAATTGCAATTGCAATTATTGAACGAACAGCACCGAAACTGCAAGCAACAGCGAGAACAAAAACGCCAATTACTGTCTCAAACTCTCGCAGCAGAAGCACTCTCAATTGCTCTCGAACAATTGAATCAAGCCAGCCGTTTGGAGGGAATTGAACGCAGGCAATTGAAACGGCGGCGGGATGAAACATTGCAGCCGCTAAAACTCTTAATTGAAGCTGCAGATGAGCGGATGCGGGCGCTGAAAAAGCAGCGAAAAGAGCTTTCCCGCGAACTTCAGGCGCAGATGCACGCGGCCTATACGCTGGTGAATTTTTTGGGTAAATCGCGATCGCTCTTGCAATTGATGCCTGCCGGTGCTATTCCCACGGGAACGGGCGATTGTTGCGCGCCAAAATTGCTGCACTATGCTGCTGCAAATAATTTAAAACCCCTAGCAATGGCAGAATTTTGGTGGGGGCCGAGTTCTGGAGATAAGATTCAAGGGGAATTTTATGGTGCTTGTGGCGATCGGTGTCAGCCGTTGATGGGTTTTTTACTTTCTGGATTGGGTCAAAATAAATCAAAATTACCGATTATTTATCAAGATGAGTGGTTGATTGCTGTCAACAAGCCCTGCGGATTGCTATCAGTTCCCGGTCGATATCTCGATACTCAAGATAGCGTTCAAAGCCGCTTGCAAAACTATTTTTGCGATGATTTAAATCTGAAGAATGTTCACCGATTGGATTTAGAAACGTCGGGTATTTTGCTGCTGGCGCGCGACAAAGAAACCCACAGCAAATTGAGCGGTCAATTTGCTAAAAAACAAGTTCGCAAAGTTTACGAAGCGGTGCTTTCTGGGACTGTAAAAATTGATGCCGGGACGATCGAACTTCCACTTTGGGGCGATCCCGAAAATCGCCCTTACCAACAAGTTAATTGGGAGTGCGGAAAGCCCAGCGTTACTGGCTTTGAGGTAATGGCGAGGGAGGGAAATCATACTCGCGTCGAGTTTTTGCCGCTGACGGGGCGCACGCATCAGTTGCGGGTTCATGCAGCGGATGTCGGAGGGTTGGGAATACCGATTTTGGGCGATCGACTTTACGGATGTCGGGCACAGGCTAGTCGATTGCACTTACACGCGCGGGAACTTTGCTTTGAGCACCCGCAGTCGGGAGAATGGCTGCACTTACAGGCGGCGACTCCATTTTGAGCACGCGGGCGATCGATATCTGTAGAATTACAAGCAATGGTTCCTAGGGCGGACACGATATAGAGATATGCTGACAAAGATTTGTTGGCAAGTCCTGTTTGAGTTATATTGAGAAGCGATCGAACTCAAATTTTTCAGATTCTTCAGTTGAGTAAATATCAAAATTATGACTACTCAAACAACCTCTCCACTCCTACTCAGTTCCTTCAAAATCGGAGATTTAACCTTAAAAAATCGGGTAGTCATGGCACCCCTGACGCGGAGCAGAGCCGGTGAATCGCGGATGCCCAACGCCTTGATGACAGAATATTACACTCAGCGAGCCGGAGCTGGTTTAATCATTACAGAAGCCACAGTGATTTCTACTCAAGCTATTGGTTGGCTGAATACGCCCGGTATTTATTCAGACGAGCAAGCCGAAGCTTGGAAGCAAGTTGTGACTTCGGTTCATGCCCGCGAAACGCCGATTTTCATGCAGCTTTGGCACTGCGGACGATCTTCCCACAGCAGTTTTCATGAAAACAATCAATTGCCAGTTGCAGCATCTGCCGTCAAAATCAACGGAGAAGGCATTCATACTCCTGCGGGAAAACAACCCTACGAAACTCCCCGCGCTCTAGAAACCGATGAAATCTCCCTAGTTGTAGAAGATTATCGCAAGGCGGCGGAACGGGCAAAAATGGCAGGTTTTGACGGTGTAGAAATTCACGCGGCCAACGGCTATCTCATTGACACATTTCTGCAAACCAGAACCAATCACCGCACTGATTCCTATGGTGGGACAGTCGAAAATCGCTACCGTTTTCTTAAGGAAATTGTAGAGGCGATTATCACAGTATTTCCGGCAAACAGAGTGGGAGTTAGACTTTCTCCCAATGGTGCTTACAATGATATGGGTTCTCCCACTTATCGGGAAGATTTTCTGTATTTCGCAGGGCAGTTAAATGCCTGTGATTTAGCTTACCTTCACTTGGTGGACGGTGTGGATAGGGGCTTTCACGAATTGGGAGCGCCGATGGTGATAGGTGAGTTTCGCGATGTGTTTGCAGGGCCGCTGGTCGGCAACTCAGGATATACTCAAGAACTGGCTGAAACAGCTTTGAGCAGCAAAGTTGCGGATTTAATTGCTTTTGGTCGGGATTTTATCAGCAATCCCGATTTGGTAGAACGTTTTACTAATGGTTGGCCGCTCAATCCGCCTGCAGAAGTTGGGGTGTGGTATTCTTTTGGGCCTGAAGGTTATATCGATTTCCCTAGGTATCAGGAATCTCAAGCTATTTCCTGAGCCTCAGATTACATGGATGACACCTGCTGTTAGATCCCAGATTTCTTTAAGAAGTCTGGAATCTGGCTAATCTAAAATTGATTGACTGCTTCGTAATCTTCCCAAGCTGCTTTGGCACCAAATTCGACGATCGCACTCCAATCACAAGCATATTCTCCAGCACAACTAAAAGAACCAAGTTCCAAGACATAAAGCTCTCCCTCTGACTCGCAGATATCGATCGTGTAAACAGATTCGGGATACCAACTCACTTGTTTTAAAACTTCCCTAAGATAGTTTTCTAAATATCCTCCCCTGATAGTTTCATCAACTCTTTCTTCTCCAACCAAATACAAAGAACCAGTAATAATTTGATTCTTATAAACAAAAAATCTCCATTCTTTCGTAATTTCTCGCTTACCACTGACTAATACCAAAGTTGTTTCGTCCCTTTTTAATTCACTTCCCAGAGATTGCATAGTATTTAAAATATTCAGGTTAAAAACCCCGGCTCGAAATGACTTCATATTGCTGTCAGGTCGAATAAATAAATCTCCCTCGGATTTGAAGTATTCCAGAATTTCGGTTTTTCTTCTGATTAATTCGCCCAAAGAAAGAATAAAATATTTATTATTTAACAAGTATTGACCGAAATAAGTGTAGTAACTGGAACAACGGAGATTTTTTTCATCCATATAAGCTCCGGGAATCCACGAAGTTCTTAAGATATCCCGACCCAAATTCAGGGTTCCCATGAATAAAACACAATCATCAGGGGGAAAATATTGATGAGCTGCTTCAGGGCGAAAATTTAGATATTTAGTTTCTTGGTAAATGTATCCTTGTTTCTGTAGTTCTGCCAAAAATTCTGATTCGCGATCGTAAATATCTTTTTCAATCAACCAATTTACTTTTTTCATGACTCTTTGATGTTCTGGTGTTTGAGAAGCAACTCCCGCAAAGAGAGCAAAAATGACTTAATCTAACCCAATAGCAAAAAGGCAGTTGAGATCGAGAACGTTTCCTTCTATCCTAATAAGCGTAGGATATTTTCAAACATCCGAGCTACGAGCTCAGCTTTTGAGATCCTGAAAATAATCAATAGCGGAAGCGCTTTTAACAAGATGGCACAAAATCACAAATCAACGGTTATCATCACCGGCGCTTCCTCCGGCGTCGGTTTGTACGGCGCAAAAGCTCTCGCAGACAAAGGATGGCACGTAGTCATGGCCTGTCGCGACGTGCGGAAAGCCGGAGACGCAGCCCAAGAGTTGGGCATACCTCAAGGCAGTTTCTCCATTCTGCAGATTGACTTGGGCGATTTGGAAAGCGTGCGCCGATTTGCTAGGGAATTCAAGGCCAGTGGCAGGCCTCTCGATGCTTTGGTGTGCAACGCGGCAATTTATATGCCTTTGATTAAGGAACCGCTGCGGACTCAGGAGGGTTACGAGTTGACGATGACTACGAATCACCTCGGTCATTTCCTGCTGTGCAACTTGATGATGGAAAATATGAAGCCTTCGTATTATTCCGATGCGAGAATCGTGATTTTGGGAACTGTGACTCACAATCCAGACGAGTTGGGCGGGAAGATTCCGCCGCGCCCGGATTTGGGAAATTTTGAGGGTTTTGAAGCGGGTTTCAAAGACCCGGTTTCGATGGCTGACGGTAAGAAGTTTGAACCGGTCAAGGCTTATAAAGATAGCAAAGTTTGCAACGTGCTGACGATGCGGGAATTGCACCGCCGCTTTCACGAATCGACGGGGATTAATTTCACTTCGCTATATCCCGGATGCGTTGCGGATACGCCGCTGTTCCGCAATCACTATCCTTTGTTTCAGAAGCTGTTCCCGCTGTTTCAGAAGAATATTACCGGGGGTTATGTGTCGCAGGAGTTGGCTGGGGAAAGGCTGGCGATGGTGGTTGCAGATCCCGAATACAAGCAATCTGGCGCTTATTGGAGTTGGGGAAATCGTCAGAAAAAAGATGGCAAATCTTTTGTGCAGAAGGTTTCTCCGCAGGCGCGGGATGATGAGAAAGGCGAGCGGATGTGGGAGTTGAGCGCTCGGTTGGTGGGTTTGACTGACGGGGCTCCAATGGGTGCTGCTAGTGCTGGTCGATCGGCATAATATCGTGTCTGCACTGCTAACCGGCTCAGGTCGTTTGCACTACAAACTGTTTGTGTCAGCGACTTGACATGATGTAGTTGATAGTTTGTGCACCACAATCTCAGAAACCGGGTTTTTTACTTTGTCTGCGGGCTGTGACGAAGTGAACGTATGAAAAACCCGGTTTTTTGCTATTGGTACGATCGCCCCATGAACCTCAAAGTGCAGGTTGGGCGATCGAATAAATCGATTTTTTATACCGTTGGCGATCGAATGTCGAGATATTGTTGCGGATCAGCATCCGGTTGATGCGTAAGTTTTGGGGGACGAACACCGGAGCGATTTTTGGGTTTTTGGCCGTTGCGAAACTTGTGGTGGCGAAGGTTGTTGGCTTTTTTGCGGTTAAGATTAATTTTAAGTTTAGGGTGCACGGGTTCCTGAAAAGATTTTCACCCAATTATTCGAGATAATTAGATCCTATGGCTTGTCGATCGCAAAAACTTTTTTTAATCGCTGGAATTTTTGGCTTAGTTTGGTTGGGAAAACCAGCGAAAACATCCGCTAGCCATGTTGCAATTTTTACCTCCAATGTTGAGGATTTGACCGCAGTCAGTAGCGATCGCGATCGACACGAGCGAAGCACTTATAATCTTGACACTCGCGAAGACTTGCTCGCCCCAGCATCAGATCGATCGGCTTTGCCACCAATTATACCTGCAGCAACTCCCGATTTACAGTCAGAAGTTGCCAATTGGGCCGATCGCACGTCGATCGCCACAACTCAAGAAACGGCGCTTTCTAACTCAGGTAAACCGCTAGAAGAAAGTATTAGCGCCCAAAAAATTGGTTTGGAGGGCGATCGAGATTCGCAACTAATTTCAAATCCCGTGACATCGGAATTAGAACCGAGTCCTGTGGCGATCGCGGGTACAGACAATTCTGATAACAATATCAGCCAACTGCCCAACCCAATTCAACCGAGAGAGCCGGAATTTCCCGCACCAATCGCCCCCGAACCGCCTCCACCCTCTCCCCTCCAGCCAACCCCAGCAACACCTGTTCCCGGCGACACCAGACCAGGGATTCCGGGTACAATTCGGGTGGAGCGCTTTGAATTTGAGGGCAACACGGCTTTTAGCGATCGCGAACTGGCAGAAGTTACGCAGCAATTTGCGGGCCGCGAAATCACCTTTGCTGAACTGATCGCAGCAGAAGCAGCCGTCACTCAAAAATACGTAGCAGCCGGATACATCAATTCCGGGGCTGTAATTCCCGCCAACCAAAGCTTTCCCAGGGAAGGAGGCGTGGTAAAAATTCGGATTGTCGAAGGCGGGTTAGATGAAATTAAGATTGCGGGAAACAGGCGCTTGAATTCAAGTTACGTGCGATCGCGCCTCGAACGCGCCACCAGAAGGCCGCTCAATCGCGATCGGCTGCTGGAAGCCTTGCAAATGCTGCAACTAGACCCTTTAATTGCCAATATTTCCGCCGAATTGCAAGCCGGAAGCCGCCCGGAAAACAGCCGATTGGAAGTGCGGATCAAAGAAGCAGACAGCTTTAGTGGTGAAGTGTTCGCAGACAACAATCGATCGCCCAGCGTCGGCAGTTTTCGGCGGGGCGTGCGCCTCAATCAAGCAAATTTGCTCGGTTTGGGCGACGGATTGGAGGTATCCTACGCTAACACCGACGGTAGCAATGAATTTAACGGTAGCTACACAGTTCCCGTCAACGCGCGCAACGGCACAATTCGGTTTGCTGCGGGTGCTGCGAACACCAACGTGATCGAGGAACCCTTTGCTGCGGCAGAAATTGAGGGTAAATCGCGCACTTACGAGTTAACTTACCGCCAGCCGATTGTCGAAAAGCCCGATCGCACTTTAGCTTTGGGAGTAAGTTTATCGCGCCAAGAAAGCGATACATTCCTGTTGGGAGAACCATTTGCGCTGTCGGCGGGAGCAAACGATCGCGGGGAAACGCGGGTTTCGGCGGTGCGGTTTTTTCAAGAATACGTGCAGCGAAATACCCAACAAGTGATCGCGGCGCGATCGCAGTTTTCCGTCGGTACCAATTTGTTCGGCGCTACTGAGAACGATAGCGGCCCTGATAGCCGTTTTCTGGCGTGGCGCGGACAAGCGCAGTACGTGCGGCTGTTAGCGCCGGAAACCTTGCTGATAGTGCGTTCCGACATTCAATTAGCCGATCGCCCGCTGCTTTCTCTGGAACAAATCGGGATCGGCGGCGTTCAAAGCGTGCGCGGATACCGCCAAGATTTGCTGTTAACTGATAGCGGTGCGATCGCCAGCGCGGAGGTGCGAATCCCTGTTTGGCGTGTCCCGGAAGTTAAGGGATTGTTGCAGGTGGCTCCGTTTATCGATTTTGGGGTAGGCTGGAACAATTCGGGGGAAAAAGCTAATCCTGAGTCTGACACGCTGTTGGGTGCGGGTTTGGGGCTGGTTTGGCAAATGGGCGATCGGTTGAATGTGCGTCTCGACTACGGTATTCCTTTGATTAATGCTCGATCGGGCGATCGAACTTTGCAGGAAAAAGGCATCTACTTTCGGATTAATTATTTTGCGTTTTAAATTGTAGGTTGGGTTGAGTGCGATCGAACGCTTCGCCCAACACTTTCCTCTTTAGCGCTGACGGTCAATTTTTATTAAGTGGCGGTATCGATCGAGATTTCAAATCATCTCCAAAGTCAGGCAATGAGACTCTAAATCCTCTATTAAATGTCAGTCTCGATACTACTTCAAGAAAAGGATCTTAGCAATTCCTGAGTCTCAAATCAACAATTTGATTAAAAGTGTAGCGGTCTAACGCCCCAAATCAGTGGCAGCTAGCAACCTCGGCATCACAATCAACCCTCTCTATTCCGTCCGCTGCATTTGGATTGTTATTCAGTATTCATCCATTAAAATAACTATTCCAAAATAATTAATAAAAACAATAAAATCTACATAAACAAGTTGATATCCTTGAGATTTGATAGATGATTTTCAAAGGAATTTATCGTCATTAAAAACATTTGTTTTACAAAATCTTGTTGCTCCGCTAAAAGCTTATTCCATAATCTCGGAGATAAAACTAAGTTTTCAACATGAGATAAAAGCAAGTTAGAAATAATAATTTTTTGTTCATTGATACTTCTTTTTTTAATTTGACTATTCAAAAATGAAAATAACTTTTTATCTTTCCGATAAAAACTCAGTAAAACGAAAATTTTGCTGCCTTGAGGAAAAACGCTTAGAAAAATAAACTTCAAATCCTGATTAAGATCTGAAAAATCATTGATTTGATTTCCTTGCATATCGTATTCAACTGCGAATGCGGATGAAGCTGCTATTTGATAATGACCATAAAACTCGATAACACATGTTCCTATTTTATCGAAATCCCGATTTCTGAGAACACTATTCCACCAGATTTTTTCTTTCTCTATCTGCTGTAAAGTAAGGCTCGAACCCTGTAGTGCGAGATCTAGATGATTCTTATTAAGTTTAGGAAGCTTTTTCGCATTGCTAAGAAGGTTCGTAGCTTCACGTTTTACGTGATACTCTCTAGCAAAAGCTCTATATGCAAAAAGAAACTCCTGCTCTTTGTTGTATTTGCAATAATCTCTCGCCTCAATCGGCAGAAAGATTTTTGTATCATGAAAACCACAAAAATTGGTTGATATTGTTGCTACCTTCCTACCTATTGCTTCTGAGCTAATTTCAAAATTACCATCTATATCTTTAGGTTTCAACTGAATTACATGACCATCTTCAGCTATTTGACTTAAGATTCGATTATTCTGAACTGAGTGTGCCCTAATAATTGAGGTAGAACATTCATCTCCAAGGCAAAAGCACTCTTTAAATCTTGACTCACGCGCAAGACTACTGAGCACTTGGTTGTATTTTCCCATAATCCCTCGCCAAATGCCTTTAACTAATACTGCTACCCTTCCAACAGTAGCTAAATTTTATCGAAATACGCACACAGCTTCAAAATAACTGAACATCTAGTCCATCCCTCTTTTAAGCGCCACCCAATTCGCATAAATTATTATTGTATCGCAGTTGCGCTACAATACTGAATATAGTCGGAATAATACCGCAGCTCAAGGATGTATGTCAACCCCTTCTTACTCCCCATCAGAATCTCCTTTCCTCGATCGAGTTCGCCGCACGATTCGACTCAAGCACTTAAGCCGTCGCACTGAAAAAAGCTATCTTTATTATATTTGGGAAAATTCCACTTGATGGGTGAAAGAGAGTCAATCTAACACCCTCGGCGATCGATCAGTTGTATGAAGGCTTGACGTTGAAGAATGCTCAGATGATCTGTATCCAGTAAATATTTCATAGTTCATCTTCAGCTTCGAGGAGAGACTCATCCCCTTGGCGAATCGCTCGTCCTAATGCAAGTAGCTCCTCAAAGGCAGGTTCATCTTTGAAAGACCCTATAATTTGTTGCAACCAATTCGTCGGTTGAGAAGCCACAATTTGCTTCTGGAACTGGGCGATTGCTGCTTCCACTGCTGCAAGCCGTCCCTCTAAAGAAGTGTTAATTTCCATTTGAGTTTCCCTAATTAATCCTTCCTATCCTAAAGTATTTCATGCGGATAAGGGAGCGGTCATAAACCGACGCTCGCGGTCAGCAGCATAAGCAATACAGGCTTTTAAATCTTCTCGCGTCAGGTCGGGAAAATCATCAAGAATTTCTGCTTCGGTCATCTCAGAAGCCAGGTACTCAAGCACTTCATAAACCGTAATTCGCAAGCCGCGTACACAAGGCTTACCACCGCGTTTATTTGGTTCGATCGTGATGTGGTTGCGGTAGTTCATAAAAAAGCTTGGTAAGATTGTGTTCTCGACCTTTGCAAAATCTTAGCCTATGGCTGCGGATCTGGCAAGGTTGTCAGTTATTTTTAGCGCTGACGGTCAAATTTTATTAAGTGGCGGTCTCGATCGCTACTTCGGTCGCGAGCGGGGACGCTCGCACTGATACGATCCAAATATATAATTATGATGGAACCGGAAACGATATAAATCCTAACCTAGTTAACACAAGAGGGCTTGTCTTATGGTTCAGACAAAAACTAAACTAACATTTGCAGATTTTCTCGAAAAGTACCCCGACGGATCGGGCATCTACGAACTTGTAAATGGAGAGATTGTCAAAGTGGAAGCAACCAGAGCTCATAAAAATGTGGCACGATTTCTTGTTAAGTCTTTCGACAGAGAAAGCGATCGCTTGGGGCTTGACTATATCGTTGACAAAGATATAGTTTTGAGAACTGTAACAGCTTCAAAACAAGAACAAGGCAGAAATCCTGATGTTGGCGTGGTTAAGGCATCAGTATGGAACAGCAATGTACGTGGCTACGGAGCCCTTACCGAACCTATCCAATTAGCAGTAGAAGTTACCTCAACTAACTGGGAAGACGACTATGTGGATAAACTAGATGAGTATCAAAGGCTCGGCATTTGTGAGTATTGGATTGTGGACTATTTAGCGATCGCTTCTAGGGCTTATCTAGGAAATCCCAAAATTCCCACAGTTTTCGTTTACTCTTTGGAAAATGGCAGTTATTTAGTTCAAAGTTTTAGAGGTAATGAGCGCATTATCTCTAAAACTTTTCCCGAACTAGAAATCACTGTCGAGCAACTTGTACTCAGCAGCCAAATTCAAAACCTTTAGAGCAACGAGATGAGCTTACACTAATAAACTTTATCCTGGAAAGAGTGTTTTTATGCCTCCCTTCCATTACTCGTTACTATTTGCACCCTTCTCAAGAACAGGCAAGATGCCTGTTCCACAAAGAGTAGATTTTATTGTGGGGAGTAGGGGTTGGGCATCTTGCCCGCCCGTAAGTTATTTTCTACTGTTTGCTTTCCTGTTGCTATTTCCCTCGAAAACCTTCGCCCAAATCGTCCCCGACGGCACTTTGGGCCCGGAAAGTTCGCGCGCAGTTTCCGATACTATCAACAACTTACCATCAGATAGAATCACTGGCGGCGCAACTCGCGGCTCTAACCTATTTCACAGTTTCGGCGAATTCAACATCAAAGAAGGGCGGGGAGCTTATTTTGCCAATCCCAGCGGAATTGCTAACATTTTTACCCGCATCACGGGCGGTAAATCCTCAAATATTTTAGGAACTCTGGGAGTTTTAGGCAATGCTAATTTATTTTTAATTAACCCCAAAGGCATTGTATTCGGCCCAAATGCGCGGTTAGATTTGCGCGGTTCGTTTGTAGGTTCAACGGCTGACAGTGTTGTGTTTAATAATGGCTTTGAATTTAGCAGCATCAACCCGCAAACATCACCGCTATTAACAGTTAATATTCCCGTTGGTTTAAGATTTAGAGACAGTCCCGGTACAATTGTCAATCAATCGACGGCGACGGGAAAGAGCAACCTGCCAGCATCTCCGATGCCAATTCCGATTACAAATAAAGTTGGTTTAGCCGTAGATCCAGGTCAAACTTTAGCACTGATTGGCGGCGACATCCAAATCCCAGGCGGCAATTTAACCGCCAATGGCGGACAAATTTTGCTCGGTAGTGCAGCTAGTCCCGGTTTAGTTAATTTGGCACTGACATCGGGCCCGCAGCAGGGAAGTTTAAGTTTAAATTATGACAAAATTCAGAACTTCGGCAATATTCAAATATCCGATGGCACGCTCATAAATACCAGCGGCACCGGTGGCGGCAGAGTAGAGTTAAAAGGTGGAAATATAACCCTCGACGCTGCGCGATTTTATGCGATTACACTGGGCAATATTGATGGTAGAGGTATCGATATCGATGCCCAAAAATTGCGATCGCAAAACGGTACACAATTTTCTACTTTGACTCTAGGAGATGGTGCCGGAGGTAATATCAATTTCCGCGCTGCTGATTCAATAGAAATGAGCGGGCTGGGAGTTGATGCCTTTCAACAGGTGGCAATTACATACCTGGTATCGGGAACCACAGACCCGTTCGGCCCGCTATTTACGCTGTTTAATGCTAGTGCTGGTGCTGGTGCTGGGGGGAGTATTACCTTCGAGACCGGACGCTTGCTATTCAACAATGGGGTACTCGGTAGCGGGATAACTTTTGGTAGTGGAAGGGGCGGCAATTTGATTGTTCGCGCCAATACTTTTGAGATGGTGGGTTCTGGAGTCAATAACGGGACGGCGAAAGAAAGTACCGGCGCGGGAGGAAGCATTACTGTTGATGTCAGTCGATTAATTATGCGCGACGGTTCTCTTCTGGGTACTACGAGTTACAGCAGCGGCCCGTCTGGGAGTATTAATGTTAAAGCTGCTGAATCAGTTGAGTTGTCTAACCGCGGCCCGCGAACAGTTGTGTCAACCGGAATTAGCACACTAACTATCGGTTCTACCGGCCCTGCGGGGAATATTAATGTTGAGACGAAGCGGTTGAGTCTCTCTGACGGTTCTGCGTTTACATTAGGAACGGGTGTTTTAGTTGGCAGGTTTTTGTTTTCTCAGGATGGCGGGCCTGCTGGAAATTTAACGGTTAGGGCTACTGAATCAGTAGAAATTTCAGGTATTTCTCAAGTTTTGACTAGCGGAATTCAGAATGCTAGCGGGCTGACTTCTGGTACTTTGAGTTCTAGTCGGGGCGGGGATATTCGTGTTGATACGCCCAGCCTGATTGTGCGGGATGGGGGAATAGTTTCTACGAGTTCTTTGGGTAGGGGAGATGTGGGGAATATTACTGTGAATGCCGATCGCATTCAAGTCAGCGGTAGCGGCAATAACGGTTTGTTTGTCAGTACAATAGATGCTTCGGTTGGTAAGACATTCGGTACTAATCCCGATGCTACAGCAAATGCTGGCTCGTTGAATCTGACGGCGCGCGATCGACTAACTGTCGCAAATGGAGCTACAATCACGGTGCAGGCTACGGGAACCGGACGCGCTGGTAATATTAATGTTGTCGCAAAGTCGATCGCCCTCGACAACAAAGCGAGAATAGACGGCACGACAGTATCGGGTACGGGGGCAAATATTAACCTGCAAGCACAAGACATCGAATTGCGCCGCAACAGTCAAATTACCACCGATGCGGGCAATTCTGACGGCGGCAACATCAACATCAACAGCGGGATTCTTGTCGCCCTCCCCCAAGACAACAGCGACATCACCGCTAACGCCCGCACAGCAGCCGGCGGGCGCGTCAGCGTCAATGTCCCCAGTGTTTTTGGCTTTAGTGCAGTTACTCGCGAACAAGTCAGAAGCAGGTTGAATCTGGATGACGCTCAATTTGCAGATTTGCAAGTAAGTCCTACTTCCCTACTTGGGAGTAGCGACATCGCCGCGATTTCCCAAAGTGGCGGCCCGGCTTTGCAAGGGGCGGTAACATTCGGCACCTCTGGGGTGAATCCCGCTCAAGGTTTAGTGGAACTGCCGCAAAATTTGGTCGATCGGGCGGCGTTAATTGCTGCAAATCCCTGTCTAGAAGGGGGCGAAAATGAGTTTACAGTCACCGGCAAAGGAGGAGTGCCACCGAGTCCTAACGATGTTCTCAACAGCGAATCTGCACCGTTTCAGTGGGTGGAAGAAGGAACTTCGGCAGCGAATTCTGGAACTGATTTAAGGGATGTTACGGATAGAAGTTCGAGGGAAGAAACGGAAAAAAAAGCTGAGGAAGTTGTTCCGGCGCGCGGTTGGGTGATGAATGGGAAAGGGGAAGTTACGCTGGTGGCTGCGGAAGTTGCGGGTCAATTTCCACAGCGCACGAGGCATCCTATTTCGGTTTGTCAGCCCCGATGACCTGAAAATAGCTGATGTTGGAAAAATTATCTCCGAAGGTCAGCTAACAAAAGGTTAATTATGCTTTTTCAAAATCTCTACTTCTGGCAATTCGGCAACATGAATCAGCTAAACAACCAAGACAAATACTATATTTCAGTTTTCAAGTGGATGAAATACAGTAGGAAGGCAGCAGTGCCTTGTCCCTACCCGATATCGGTACTTAACTCTACAGAAAACCGCTATCTTTCAGGAGCTATTTACCTGTTACTTTTGAGTGGTTATTTGTGCTTTTTTCCCGGAAGCGCGATCGGCCAAATCATCCCCGACAGCAGCTTGGGTGCAGAAAGTTCGCGCACTGTTCCCGACACCATCAACAATTTACCCTCAGATAGAATCACTGGCGGCGCAACTCGTGGAGTAAATTTATTTCACAGTTTCCGAGAATTTAACGTCGGTGAAGGCAGAGGCGCATATTTTGCCAATCCTAATGGGATTGCTAATATTTTCACTCGCGTCACAGGTGGCAATCCTTCTAATATTTTAGGAACATTAGGAGTACAAGGAAACGCTAATTTATTTTTCCTAAATCCGCAAGGAATTGTCTTTGGCCCCAATGCGCGGTTAGACTTACGCGGCTCATTTATCGGTTCAACTGGTAGCGGAATTCTTTTTGATAATGGCTTTGAATTTAGTGCAGCTAATTCTAACGCAGTGCCATTATTAGCAATTAATATTCCTGTAGGTTTGAACTTTAGAGAAAATCCTGGCACAATTGTCAACACTTCCCAAGCAATCGGCCCCACACCAACATTACCGCCACTACCAGTTGAAATTCCAGTTTCTAACAAACTTGGTTTAGCAGTAAATCCCGGTCAAACCTTAGCATTAATTGGTGGTGACATTCAACTACAAGGTGGAAACTTAACAGCTTATACCGGACAAATATTACTGGGAAGTGTGAAAAGTCCTGGTTTAGTACAATTTGAACCAACGGCTTTAGGTCTGAATTTAAACTATGATAATATTGCCAATTTTGGCAACATTGAAATGAAGGGTGCATCGATAAATACTAGCGGATTAGGAGGAGGAAAAATTGACATCAGGGGTGGAAATGTCACCGTTAGCAGTTCAGGAATTTATAGCCTAACACTCGGAAATATTGATGGTAGAGGCATTGATATCAATGCCCAAAACTTGCGAATAGATAAAGGAGCGCAAATTTTCACTCCGACACTGGGAGATGGAAAAGGGAGCGATATCAACATCCGCGCTACTGACTCAGTAGAAATGATCGGACTGGGAATTGAAGGCTATCAGCGGTTTTATAGCCAATACGTAGCATCAGGAACATTCAACCCTTTCGACCCGCAACTTGTGATGATCAGTGGTACTGTTGGCAATGGATCTGCCGGAGACATTAACATTGATACCGGACGGCTGCTGCTGCGCGATAGCGTAGTGGGCGGTACCGTCACCTTCGGTGCTGGAAATGCCGGCAATTTGAATATCCGCGCTAACACCATAGAGATTGTTAGTTCAGCGATCAACAGCGGAACAACGAAGGAAAGTACCGGCTCTGGTGGCAATATCAATATTGAGGCCCAACGGTTAATCATGGGCGATGGAGGCAGTATCGTCAGCGCCAGCCGCAGTGATGGAGCAGCGGGGAATATCGCGATTAAAACGAATGAATCTGTAGAATTGTCGGGGAGTCTTGCTGGAACTACGGCGCAAACTTTGATCGGCACAATCGCTGTAGATGGAAATGGGAAAGCCGGGGATATTACCATCGACACTAAGCGGTTGATTGTTTCTGATGGAGCCGCAATTAGTTTAGCGACGGGTGCGATTATTGGCGAAGTCGTGTTTTCTACCAATGGGGGGCTAGGAGGAAATTTAACTGTGAGAGCTTCCGAGTCGATAGAATTAAGCGGTGTGTCTGGAGTTTTGGGGAATAGGGGATTCGCACCGAGTACCCTGACTACTAGCACTACAAGCTCTGGTCGAGGTGGAGATATCCGCCTCTCAACGCCTGTGTTAACCCTGCGAGATGGGGGGATTATTACTGCGGCTTCTTTGAGTGCAGCCGATGCGGGAGATATTACAGTTAATGCCTCTAGCATAGAAGTGCAAGGCATCGGGAATAACGGTCGGTTCAGAAGTAGCATTGAGGCTTCGGCTGGCCGCGCATATACTGTTGTCAATCCCAATGCTACGGGAAATGCGGGTTCGTTGAATTTGAATGTAAATCGATTGAGTATCCGGGATGGAGCAACGGTTAGCGTTCAGTCTTTAGGAAGGGGAAGCGCGGGAAATATTAATGTTGTAGCTGACTCGATCGCCTTGGATAACAAAGCCAGTATTGACGGTACAACTGATGCCGGCGGCGGGGGAAATGTTAATATCAGGGCGCAAGATATCCAGTTGCGACGCGGGAGCCTAATTACTACCGATGCTGGTATTTCTGATGGTGGCAATATCAATATTAACAGTAATATTCTGGCTGCTTTACCCAAGGAAAATAGCGATATTACTGCGAATGCGCGTACCGCTAGGGGAGGGCAAGTTAGGGTTAATATACCGAATATTTTTGGTTTTACGGCCGTTACTCGCGAACAAGCTAGAAGTAGTTTAGGATTAACTGACGCTGAATTTACGGCCTTACAAATTAATCCAACTTCTTTACTTCCTACTAGCGATATCGCCGCTATTTCTCAACAGGCAGGGCCCGCTTTACAAGGAGCAGTGACATTTAGTGCTACTGGGGTAAATTCGGCTCAAGGATTGATAGCTTTGCCCCAAAATGTAGTAGACCCCACGACATTAATTGCTGCTAATCCCTGCCTAGAAGGAGCAGGAAATGAGTTTACAATTACTGGTAAAGGAGGTGTACCACCGAATCCTAATGATGTCCTAAACAGCGATTCTAGCCAGTTTAACTGGGTGGAGCCAGCCAGAGGTGAAAGTCAGAAAGTAGGTAAAAGAGCAGAAATAGAAATTCAGCCACAGGCAGTTATTCCGGCTCAAGGTTGGGTAATGAATGAAGGAGGACAAGTAACGCTGGTAGCGTATAATTCAGGTGGTGGTGCTTCTGCTCGTAATCCGAAATCAACTGGTATTTGCGTACCTCGATAGCTACTTTTCAAGTTTTGGCGATCTACACGCTTTTTCTGAATACTAAATTAACAGGAGTTGAACGATGCCCCGCCAATCTTCCGCCCTAATTTTTGCTTTCTTACTACTGTTTCCTTTCCCAGCCATTGCTCAAATTGTCCCAGATAATAGCTTGGGTGCGGAAAGTTCGCGCACAGTGCCCGGCACAATTAATAATTTACCATCGGACAGAATAGAAGGCGGTGCAACTCGTGGTTCTAATCTCTTTCACAGTTTCCGAGAATTTAATGTAGGTGAAGGACGCGCTACCTATTTTGATAATCCTAATGGGATTGCCAATATTTTCACTCGCGTTACTGGTGGTAATCCTTCCAATATTTTAGGTGTTTTGGGAGTGCAAGGGAAGGCTAATTTATTTTTACTTAATCCCAAAGGAATTGTCTTTGGCCCCAATGCGAGGTTAGACTTGCGCGGTTCATTTATTGGTTCAACTGGTAGCGGGGTTCTCTTCGATAACGGCTTTGAATTTAGTGCAGCTAATTCTAACGCAGTGCCATTATTAGCGATTAATATTCCTGTGGGTTTAAGATTTCGAGATAATCCTGGCACAATTGTCAATCAGTCAATTGCTCCTAACCCATCACCGCCTGACATTCCCTTACCCGTACCAATTTTTAAGAATATTGGTTTAGCAGTAGACCCCGGTCAAACCTTAGCGCTAGTAGGGGGAAATATTCAATTCGACGGGGGAATCGCTACCGCCAGTAGCGGACAAATTCTTCTGGGCAGCGTCAAAACTCCAGGTTTAGTGCAATTTGAACCAACAGCTTTAGGTCTGAATTTAAACTATAGCAATATTCAGAACTTCGGCAATATTGACATGAACAGTGCATTGATCAATACCAGCGGATTAGGAGGTGGAAGAATTGACATCAGGGGTGGAAATGTCACTCTCAGTAATTCAGGAATTTATGGCTTGACACTAGGAAATATAGATGGCAGAGGCATTAACATCAATGCCCAAAACTTACGATTAGATCGGGGATCGCAAATTTTCGCCTCTACACTGGGAGAGGGGAAAGGGAGCAATATTAATATTCGCGCTACTGACTTGGTAGAAATGATCGGCCTAGGAATTGAGGGCTATCAGCAGCTTACAGAAAATTTTCAGACATCTGGAACAGGGAACCCCTTTATTTCGCAAATTGTTTTGTTTACTAGCACTATTGGCAGTGGAGCCGCCGGGGATATTAACATTGAAGCGGGACGGCTGTTGATGAGCAATGGGGTAGTGGCCGGTGCTCCCACCTTTGGTGCTGGGAATGGCGGAAATCTGACTATCCGCGCCAATACCGTCGAACTCGTCAGTTCAACGCTCTATAACGGAACAACGAACGAAAGCACCGGTCAAGGCGGAAACATTACTGTTGAAGCCCAACGGTTAATGCTGCGCGATGGCGGTGCTTTTGCCAGCTTCAGCCTTAGTGATGGAGCATCGGGGAATATTGCGATTAAAGCCAGTGAATCTGTGGAATTGTCGGGTAGTCTCCCTGTAGGTCTAGGGCAAACTCGGCTCGGCACGAATACTTTTGAGGGGAATGGAAAAGGTGGGGATATTACCATCGACACTAAGCGGCTGAGTGTTTCTAATGGAGCCACAATTAGTTTAACGACGGGTGCGATTTTTGGCGAAGTTGTGTTTTCTACAACTGGGGGGACTGGAGGAAATTTAACAGTGAGAGCCTCCGAGTCTATAGAAGTGAGCGGCGAGTCAAGATTTTTGGGGAATGCGGGCTATGTAGCAAGTTCTTTTGTTACTCAAACTGCAAGTTCTGGTAGGGGTGGAGATATCCGCCTCTCAACACCTAAACTAACTGTGCAGAATGGCGGCGTTATTTCTGCGGCTTCTTTGGGTATAGCAAATGCAGGAGATATTACAATTAATGCCGATCGCTTAAAAGTGCAAGGTATTGGGAGTAACAGTCGGTTGAGGAGTGGAATTGAAGCCTCGGCTGGTAGGGCGTTTAATGCTATTAATTCCAATGCTACCGGAAATGCAGGCTCGTTGAATTTGAATGCTAATCAATTGATTATTCGGGATAGTGCAGTGGTTAATGTTCAATCTTCAGGAACAGGTAGGGCTGGCAATATTAACGTTATAGCTAACTCAATTACCCTGGATAATAAAAGTATAATTGATGGCACGACAGTATCAGGTACGGGAGCAAATATTAACCTGCAATCAGGAGACATTCAGTTGCGACGTGGCAGCCTAATTACAACGGATGCAGGTATTTCTGATGGTGGAAATATCAATATTAACAGTAATATTCTGGCTGCTTTACCCAAGGAAAATAGCGATATTACGGCGAATGCGCGATCGGCCCAAGGTGGCCGCGTGAATGTCAATGTCCCCAATGTCTTGGGCTTTACAGCAGTGGGGCGCGAACAAGTCAGAAGCAGGTTGAATCTGGATGACGCGCAATTTGCAGATTTGCAAGTAAGTCCTACTTCTCTGCTTCCCACCAGCGATATTGCGGCTATTTCCCAAAGTGGCGGCCCGGCTTTGCAAGGGACAGTAACGTTTAGCCCTGCTGGGGTGAATCCCGCTCAAGGTTTAGTGGAACTGCCACAAAATTTGGTCGATCGGGCGGCGTTAATTGCTGCAAATCCCTGTCTCGAAGGGGGCGAGAACGAGTTTACAGTCACCGGCAAAGGAGGAGTGCCACCGAGTCCTAACGATGTTCTCAACAGCGAATCTGCACCGTTTCAGTGGGTGGAAGAAGGAACTTCGGCAGCGAATTATGGAACGGATTTAAGGGATGTTACGGATAGAAGTTCGAGGGAAGAAACGGAAAAAAAAGCTGAGGAAGTTGTTCCGGCGCGCGGTTGGGTGATGAATGCAAAAGGGGAAGTTACGCTGGTGGCTGCGGAAGTTGCGGGTCAATTTCCACAGCGCACGAGGCATCCTGTTTCGGTTTGTCAGTCCCGATGACCTGAAAATAGCTGATGTTGGAAAAATTATCTTCTCATGTCAGCTAACAAAAGGTTAATTATGTTTTTTCAAAATCTATAATTCTGGGAATTAAGCAACATGAATCAGCTAAACAACCGAGAAAAATACTATATTTCAGTTTTCAAGTGGATGAAATACAGTAGGAAGGCAGCAGTGCCTTGTCCCTACCCGATATCGGTACTTAACTCTACAGAAAACCGCTATCTTTCAGGAGCTATTTACCTGTTACTTTTGAGTGGTTATTGGTGCTTTTTTCCCGGAAGCGCGATCGGCCAAATCATCCCCGACAGCAGCTTGGGCGCAGAAAGTTCGCGCACTGTTCCCGACACAATCAACAATTTACCCTCAGATAGAATCACTGGCGGTGCAACTCGCGGAGTAAATTTATTTCACAGTTTCCGAGAATTTAACGTCGGTGAAGGCAGAGGCGCATATTTTGCCAATCCTAATGGGATTGCGAATATTTTTACCCGCGTTACTGGTGGTAATCCTTCTAATATTTTAGGAACCTTGGGAGTGCAAGGCAATGCTAATTTATTTTTAATCAATCCCAGAGGAATTATTTTTGGTCAGAATGCGCGGTTAGATTTAGGTGGTTCCTTTATCGGTTCCTCTGCTGCGGGTGTTGTGTTTAATAATGGTTTTGAATTCAACGCTGCGAATCCCAACGCAGTACCATTGTTAGCGATTAATATTCCAGTGGGTTTAAGATTTCGAGAAAGTCCCGGTGCAATTGTTAACACTTCCCAAGCAATCGGGCCCACACCAACTTTACCGCCATTGCCCATAGAAATTCCTGTTTCCAATAAACTTGGTTTAGCAGTAAATCCCGGTCAAACTTTAGGGTTAATCGGGGGAGACATTCAACTGCAAGGAGGCAATTTAACAGCTTATACCGGACAAATACTATTAGGCAGTGTGAAAAGTCCAGGTTTAGTACAATTTGAACCAACCGCTTTAGGTTTGAATTTAAACTATGACAATATTGCCAATTTTGGCAACATTGAAATGAACGAGGCACTTATAAATACCAGTGGATTAGGAGGTGGAAAAATTGACATCCAAGGTGGAAATGTCACCGTCAGCGGTTCAGGAATTTATAGCTTGACACTAGGGGATATTGATGGGAGAGGAATTGATATTAATTCTCAGAATTTACGAGTAGATAAAGGAGCGCAAATTCTTACTTCAACTCTGGGGGATGGAAAGGGGAGTAATATTAATATCCGCGCTACTGACTCAGTAGAAATGATTGGGTTGGGAATAGGAGGCTATCAGCGATTTTATACCCAATATATATTATCTGGAACTCTTAACCCATTTGATCCCCAAATTGTAATTAATAGTGGTACTGTCGGTAGTGGAGCCGCTGGAGAGGTTAATATCCATACCGGACGGTTGCTGCTGCGGGATGGGGTGGTGGGCGGTAGCGCTACCCTGGGTGGTGGAAATGGGGGAAATCTGACTGTCCGCGCTAACACCTTCGAGATCGTCAGTTCAGCAATCAATAATGGAACAACTAAAGAAAGTACCGGCTCTGGCGGCAGCATTAATATTGAGGCCGAACGGTTAATTATACGGGATGCTGGTGGTTTGGTTAGCATCAGCCGTAGTGATGGAGCATCGGGGAATATCGCGATTAAAACAACTGAATCTGTAGAATTGTCGGGTGGCATTTCTGGAAGTGCGGCGCAAACTCGTATAGGTACAAACTCTTTTGATGGCAATGGCAAATCCGGGGATATTACCATCGATACTAAGCGGCTAACTGTTACTGATGGAGCCTCAATTAGTTTATCTACGGGTGCAGTTATTGGGCAAGTCGTATTTTCTAGGAATGGGGGGTTAGGAGGAAATTTAAGTGTGAGAGCTTCCGAGTCAATTGAAGTTAGCGGCGTGTCTGGAGTTTTGAGAAATGTAGGATTCGGAGCGAGTGCTTTGGCTACTCAAACTTCAAGTTCTGGTCGGGGTGGAGATATCTACCTCTCTACGCCCATACTCAATCTGCGGAATGGGGGGATTATTTCTGCGGCTTCGTTGGGTGCAGTAGATGCCGGAAATATTACAATTGATGCCGATCGCATAGAAGTCCAAGGTATGGGGAGTAACGGTCGTTTCGCAAGTAGAATTGAGGCTTCTGCTGGCAGTTTTTCTATTATTGTCAATCCCAACGCTACCGGGAATGCTGGCTCATTGAATCTAAATGTAAATCGATTGAGTATCCGGGATGGAGCAACGGTTAGCGTTCAGTCTTTAGGAAGGGGAAGCGCCGGAAATATTAATGTTGTAGCTAACTCAATTGCCTTGGATAACAAAGCGAGTATTGACGGTACAACTGACTCTGGCGGTGGGGGAAATATTAATATCAAGGCGCAAGATATCCAGTTGCGACGCGGGAGCAGAATTACCACTGATGCAGGTATTTCTGATGGTGGAAATATCAATATTAACAGTAATATTCTGGCTGCTCTCCCCAAGGAAAATAGCGATATTACTGCGAATGCGCGATCGGCCCAAGGTGGCCGCGTGAATGTCAATGTCCCCAATGTTTTTGGGTTTACAGCAGCCACTCGCGAACAGGTTCGAGGTACTTTGGGATTAACAGATGCTCAATTTGTAGATTTGCAAGTAAGTCCTACTTCTCTAGTTCCTACTAGCGATATTGCGGCTATTTCCCAAAGTGGCGGCCCGGCTTTGCAAGGGACAGTAACGTTTAGCCCTACTGGGGTGAATCCCGCTCAAGGTTTAGTGGAACTGCCGCAAAATTTGGTCGATCGGGCGGCGTTAATTGCTGCAAATCCCTGTCTAGAAGGGGGCGAAAACGAGTTTACAGTTACTGGGAAAGGGGGAGTGCCACCGAGTCCTAACGATGTTCTCAACAGCGAATCTGCACCGTTTCAGTGGGTGGAAGAAGGAACTTCGGCAGCGAATTATGGAACTGATTTAAGGGATGTTACGGATAGAAGTTCGAGGGAAGAAACGAAAAAAAAAGCTCAGGAAGTTGTTCCGGCGCGCGGTTGGGTGGTGAATGCAAAAGGGGAAGTTACGCTGGTTGGATACAATCCGGGTAATGCTGCTGACTCTAGCAATCCTCGATCGCACTCTCGTTGTGTGCCGCGCTAAAAAGCTGAAAAAGGGGAATCTTTCTGATAGCCCAATACGATTGATATCAAATCCGGTAGCATCGGAATGATTCAGATATATATTCTCTCCCTCTGTGTACTCTGTGTTCTAATAAGGTTAAATCATTCCGATCCAAGCGGAAACGATATTACTTAAGTTATAAGTTGTAGGGTGCGTCGCTACGTTGACTTAATACCAATTTCGTAAAGTAGCGCTAGATATTACCCCCCCAACCCCCCCGCGATTTCGGGGGGGCTAAGACTTCATCCATAGCACATCTTTAGAAAAATGGTATAAGTAAACCGTATTGAAATATATTAAGCTGTTGTGCATTTAAATTGTATATTTCGGCGATCGATCTCCCAATCTCCCAATCTCCCCCTCTCCCCCTCTCCCAATCTCCCAATCTCCCAATCTCCCCCTCTCCCAATCTCCCAATCTCCCAATCTCCCAATCTACCCCTCTATCACCATACACAATCTAGATACAACAACTTATGTATCCTCATCAAGGACTTCCAGCACTGATTTGGGCAACAATTTATCTTTAAACCAAACTACTTTTGCTGGCACATCTTTTACATTCACCCCAGCTTTTTCCAAATTTAGACGTTCGGAAATCGCTAAAATCAAATTATCGCATTCAGATTTTTGTACTTGAGCAAATTTCTTTTGTAAATACTCCGGCCGCCAATAGCCAACTATTTCTAATATAAACACTCGCCCGTCGGGATGCACTAAGCGAAAGTCGGGAATCATCACGCTTCCGGGAATCGGAATTAAATCAACTTCTCGTTCGAGTTTCCACTCGGTTTTTAAGCTGTCCCACCTATCGGCAAATGCTGCTTCTAACATACTATCATAGGGTTTCCCTGGGGGATAGTGGCTGACTAAACCGCAGTCGGAATTTAGGGTGAATTTACCTGTTTTTAAAACACCGCTAAAAGCATCTTTCGTTTGCAGGGTTGAGTGCATACTCCATTTTGTGACGTGTAGGAGTGCGGGCAGCATTTTGGCGAGGGCTAAGCCGTAGCGGGTGCTGGGTTTAAACAAGCTTGTGGGCCCGTCGATTGTGAGGGTAAAACCGTGGTCTGCATCGCCTTCAATGTAGGTCATTAACTGAAATAGTTTCAGATAGCGAAATAGGAGTTTGTATTCTCCTGGATCGTTGCGGTGCGCGGTTAATTTGACTTGACTGGCGCGGTAAAATATGCCTTGAACTTGAGAAAGGTTGTATCTGTGAAGCAAGTTTTCGGGTGTTGGTGCGTCAAATTGGGTGAGGATTTTGTTTTCGTTTAAATCGGCGTATAAACCTGTTTTGATTTCCTCGGTAACGACTTCTCTGTTTAAGTCTTGGCTGAGCTCTGTGGCTACTGTTTCGAGGGTTAATTGGGTGGATTGCGGGCTGGGAGTCGATCGCGCTGACAACGCAAATACTCGCTGTCTCAAGTCTGATGGTTCTAGGGGGCTGACGACTTCTAAGGTGGAGAAACCGCCTTTGAGGAGGTGCGCTAATCCCCGTTTGAGGCGATAGTCGGGGCTGTCGCCTTCTAATTCTAGTAATCGTCCGTCGAGTTCGCCTTGGGTTTTGCCGATCGACTCTTGGAAACAGTTGATCATTTCTGTCGCTGCTTCTAAGTTTTTCGCATCTATCTTGAGACGTAGGGGAATGATTGATTCTCCGTTTTGGCGGTGGCTTAGTAAGTCGGTTGGTAGCATTTGTGAATAGTTTTATTTTTAACGAACCGCGAAGGCGCAAAGGACGCGAAGGGAAGAAGGAAGGAAGAAGTATTTAGGCTGACTACCAGGGAATTTCATCATCTTCTCCCCATTTTGCGGGTGATTCTGCGGCTTTTTTAGTCGCCTCCCGGTTAACTCCGTAAATGGGTGTTGGTTTGACAGTTTCTAATTTGGGATATGCTGTGGGCGGCGGTTCTATTTGTGTTTTTTGTTGCGGTTTGTGAAGCTGCATTCCTCCTCGGCGGCGCTGGGATGTTCTTTCTTCGCTGGTGTCTTCGGTGACTACTTCGTAGAGAATTGCTAATTTGTTTGCATCGCTGCTTTTGCGGAGAACTCGACCCAATCTCTGGATGTATTCACGTTCGCTTCCTGTACCTGACAATATAATAGCAATTCTGGCATCGGGTACGTCTACTCCTTCGTTGAGGACGTGGGAGGCGACGAGGGTTTTGTATTCGCCGCTGCGGAAGCGATCGAGGATTTCGTGACGTTCTTTAACTGGGGTTTGGTGGGTGATTGTGGGGATGAGAAATTCTTGGGAAATTCGGTAAACTGTGGCGTTGTCTCCGGTGAAAATTAGGGTGCGCTGGGGAGAGTGTTCTGCTAATATTTGAGCTAAAATTCGCAGTTTTCCTTCGGTACAAAGGGCGATTTCTTTGGCTTGGCGGTGGGCTAGCATGGCGCGTCTTCCCAAGGGCGATCGCGCGCTGGCCATGATAAACTGTTTCCATCCTTCGAGGCTGGATATTTTGATGTTAGACTGTTTTAAGAAGTCGTTGCGAATGTTCATGAATTCGCTGTAGCGGTCGGTTTCTTCTTTTGACAGTTTGACCATGATTTGAACTATTTTATGGTCGGCTAAGGCATCGCCTGCCAAATCTTCTGGTCTTTTACTATATACTGTCGGGCCGACGAGGAAATGTAAATCGCTGTGGCGGCCGTCGGTGCGATCTGGTGTTGCTGTCAGTCCGAGTCGAAAAGGGGCGATCGCATATTCGGATATTACTCGATAAAAGTCCGTTGGTAAATGGTGGCATTCGTCAAAAACCAACAACCCGTATTTATTACCTAAAGTTTCTGCATGAATGCTGGCGCTGTCGTAAGTTGCCACTAAAATTGGTGTTTTGTCCCGCGAACCTCCGCCCAACAATCCAATTTCGATGTCGGGAAAAGCAGCTTTCAAATTAGCGTACCACTGGTGCATTAAATCGAGAGTTGGTACTACAATTAATGTACTGCGACCCGTGACCTGCATGGCTAATTGTGCCAAATAAGTTTTGCCGGAAGCGGTGGGGAGGACTACTACTCCTTGGCTTCCTGCTTGCTGCCAAGCTGCTAAGGCTTCTTTTTGATGCGGGTAAGGCTGCATTTCGACGCTGGGTACGAGTTCGAGTGGTTCGTATCCCTTGGCTTCGTCGGTGAAATTAGTACACTCAGCTTGGAGAGATTCTACCAGCGGGCGGTAGTGAATTGCCCGAATTCGGAATTTTTCCACGCGATCGTCCCACGTAGCAAAGTCCACCCAGTCTCTGCCCTTGGGCGGCGGGTGCAACAATAGCGTTCCGCGATCGAATGTTAATGTAGGTATGCGTGACATTTGTTTTTGAGACGCGCTGAGTGCAAGCCTGTTAAATTATAGGCGATCGATCGAATATATTGACTCTTCTTGAAATTATCTGCGTTAATCCGTGTTAATCTACCCTAAATCTGCGATCGATCTAAAATTTAAGCAATTCAAATCCCACGGGATGAAACTCAAAAATTTGTTCGCCTAGCCCCAGCCGGATTGCCAAATCTAAAATTTCCAATGGTATTGTTCCGGTAGGAATTATTTTTAAGTTAGATTCGATCGGCATAAGCCTGAGATTTAGAGGTTGTAGATGGAAATAGGCGTTCCCAAAGAAATCAAAGATTTAGAGTTTCGAGTAGGGCTCAGTCCCACAAGTGTCCGGGCTTGTTCGGACAAAGGTCACGCAGTTTTCGTGGAAACGAATGCAGGCGCTGGGGCCGGTTTCGCGGACGAAGACTACGTTGAAGCAGGCGCTAAGATTATCTTAAAGGCTTCAGATGTCTGGAATCGCGAACTAATTGTTAAAGTTAAGGAACCGCTTCCCGTTGAGTATCCGCTGATTCAAAAAGAGCAGTTGCTATTTACATATTTGCACTTAGCAGCCGATCGCGCATTAACCGAGCACTTAATCAACAGCGGAGTCCAGGCCATCGCCTACGAAACCGTCGAACTCCCGGACAGAAAATTGCCACTGCTGACGCCGATGAGTATTATTGCAGGGCGTTTGGCCGTGCAGTTCGGAGCTCGGTTTTTGGAACGACAGCAAGGCGGCAGAGGCGTACTTTTGGGCGGCGTACCGGGGGTAAGACCGGGTAAAGTTGTGATTTTGGGCGGCGGAATCGTCGGCACGGAAGCAGCCCGTATTGCTGTAGGAATGGGCGCTAGAGTGCAGATTTTGGATGTAAATGTCGATCGCCTAGCCTACTTGGAAACTCTGTTCGGTTCCAGAGTAGAATACCTCTACAGCAGTCCTTTGCAAATTGAAGCAGTTATCCCCGATGCTGATTTGTTAATCGGTGCGGTTTTGGTCTTAGGTAAAAAAGCTCCGGTGCTGGTTTCTCGCGAATTTGTTGCGAAGATGCACCCCGGTTCTGTAATTGTTGACGTAGCCGTTGACCAAGGCGGCTGCGTGGAAACTTTGCGGGTAACTTCACACACAAATCCTACTTATGTTGAGGAAGGAGTTGTGCATTACGGCGTGCCGAATATGCCGGGTGCTGTGCCTTGGACTGCGACTCAAGCTTTGAATAACAGCACTTTGCCCTATGTTTTGCAGTTAGCAAATAACGGGATTAAAGCATTGGAAATGAATCCGAGTTTGGCGAAGGGATTGAACGTGCAGAATCACCGATTAGTGCATCCGGCGGTGCGCGAAGTTTTTCCCGATTTAGCCGATTAATATCGTGTTCGGTCGATTTACAACGATAAAATTGGTTCGTAGTGTAGACTAAAGTCTGCACTACGAACCAAGCGTTAAATTGCTCGTTATATCAAATTCGGTAGCATCGGAATGATTCAGATATATATTCTCTCCCTCTGTGTACTCTGTGTTCTAGTAAGGTTAAATCATTCCAATGCAAGCGGAAACGATATTACCAAGCTTTACCTCTCTTTACCTCACCGCTTCTGAAGAGAGAAAAGTGTGGCAGATGTTTAAGTTATTAAATTTTCATTTCTCAATTAGTGCGTCGAAACCCGGTTTCTCCGATAAATTTGAGTTGAACAGGAAAAATATAGGAAGAAACCAGGTTTCTGAGATTAGCGGGCGCTCTAATTTATGTCGCTTGGCGGGGGCGGGTTTTTGGAGATTGTCTGTGGGAATTAAAAATTGTTGATGAACCCGCCCCTAGCAAAAATTATTATGATATAATTGCCAATTAAACAAACATGATATTACTAAATTGGTAAAATTATGATTGATAAATTTGGCGGATTTCATCGAGGTTGTTGGCTGCGGCTATGCCAGATGCGATCGCCTGCAAAACAGCAACATCAAAAATTGCGAAAATTTCATCAAGCAGCAGCAATCCTTCCTCTCCAAATTTCAGTCTCAAACCGAGTTCGATCATCTGAATAAATGCTCGTTTAGTCCGCGCTTGTTCCTCCAATAACTGAGCATCTTTTTGAGATAACTGAGCATCTTTTTGAGCCGCCAGTTCGTCGCCTGTAGGAATGGGATCGCCACTAGGATAGCACCAGCGCAACCAAGTACCACCAACCTTTTCAAATTCACCTTCCCACAGAGTTAGTCCCAAACCGACTTCGGGAAACCAAGCATCAGTTTTGGGCGCGTAGGATTGATTCTGCAACTCAAAAACTCGCAGCGTGCTACCTCTCAACTCCCGTAGCGGATCGTACACAACATAATAGGGGATTCGCATTCGAGCGTAGTCTATTAACTTGCTGCTTAATTCATTTCCCGGAGTTGGGGAAACAATTTCGATCGCAATTTCGGGAGGTTTGCCAAATTCCCAAAATAAATACGATCGCACTTTTCTTTCCCACCAATCCTCAGCACCAGTAATATTGATACTGAGAAAAACATCCGGGGCGACTCCCGGTTGACGTATGCTGCTGAACAAACCGACATTTGCCGCCGCAATAAACGGAACATCAATCCCTGTATCGCCACCGCTATACAAAACCGTTGTCAGCAATCGCTGCTGTTTTTCGTTAATGAAGCTATCCAAAGGAGTATCGTCTTCTAGAACTAAGTTGCTAATATCTGGCAACTGACTCGGATCGAGGATTAATGGCTCAGACATAGGTAGCCGAGATGAAAACTATCTGCCCATACAATTTTAACATCATCAGCCAAGAAACTAGGGCAATATTAAGTTTTTCCACCAATGTCAGCATTCAACTTGAATTCGCTTCATTCGATCGCTAAAAAATCGAAATTATCTCCGTCAATCTGTGTCAATCTGCCTTAAATTTGCGGTTGACAGGGCGATCGAACATTTATGCCATGTAATGAAGTTTAGTCAACACTCGCATTCCCAATTAAAATTTAATTGCCAAAAACACTTGACAAATTTGGGAACATAGTGCATAGTATTAATTCGTGACCGATGCGGAACTGGCGGAATTGGTAGACGCGCATGATTCAGGTTCATGTGGTGCAAGCCTTCCGGGTTCAAGTCCCGGGTTCCGCATTCCAAAAGCAGAAAAAAGTTTGGGGTTAACCCGATACAGGAAATAACCCCATTCGCTCTGCTGAATTAAACAATGATTACAAGTATTCAAAACCCCCTAGTCAAAGAAATCCGCAGGCTGCACAGCTCGAAGGGACGCAGGGAACAACAATTATTTTTACTAGAAGGGACGCATTTGCTCGAAGAAGCTTGCGCCGCTAAACACCCGCTAGAAACAGTTTGCTGCACTCCCGAATGGTTGGATCGCCACGGGAAATTGTGGGAGCAAATTGGTAGTTTGGCCGATCGCACAGAATTAGTCAGTGAAAAAGTATTAGAGTCGATCGCCACCACAGTTCAACCAGACGGCATTATCGCCACCGCACCCCGCACCGCCACAGCGCCGGCAGAAATATCAACTTTAGGAATAGCCCTCGAAACTATCCAAGATCCAGGCAACTTGGGGGCGATCGTCCGCACGGCCGCGGCTGCTAATGCCGACGGTTTGCTGCTGAGCGCCGACAGCGCCGATTTTGACCATCCCAAAGTGCTGCGCGCCTCAGCAGGAGCTTGGTTTAAGCTGCCCGTAGCAGTCACTCCAGATTTAACCGCCGAAGTCTCCGGGTATAAAAATCGAGGAATGCAAATTTTAGCAACTGTCGCCGGGGCCAGTTTAAGTTATTGGGAAGTAGATTTGCGAGTGCCGACTCTCATAGTTTTGGGTAACGAAGGTGCTGGATTGTCAGCCGAATTGAGAAGTTTGGCCGATCGACAAATCCAAATCCCCCTCAGCCGCAGCGTAGAATCTCTAAATGTGTCGATCGCCTCTGCCCTCATCCTGTACGAAGCTCAGCGGCAAAGAAGTCATTAGTCAGTTGTCAGTTGTCAGTTGACTGTTGTCAGTTGTCAGTTGACTGTTGGTAGGGGCGGTGCCCCCGTGCCCGCCCTCTTAATAGTCAGTAGTCAGTAGTCAGTAGTCAGTTAACTGTTTTTAGGAGCATCAAGGAAGATTTTCCTAATTCTCCCTCTCCCCCTCTCCCCATCTCCCCATCTCCCCCTCTCCCCCTCTCCATCTCCCCCTCTCCCCATCTCCCCATCTCCCCCTCTCCCCCTCTCCATCTCCCCCTCTCCCCATCTCCCCATCTCCCTCTCCCCATCTCCCCCTCTGATATTTGGCTGATTTTGTTTAACACGATGCAACTCTAAAATTAGTTTGCGGGTACTCTCAAACCTATACAGTGCAGGCGTGCATGAAATAAATGTAAAGAAATGTAGCTAACCGCTCTCACAAATGTTAAGATTCTTAACACAAGTAGTATTTTGCATCCCCCAACCAAAACCTAACCTGAGATGGTGCTGAGTGGGAGTAGCAGCTAGCTACCATAAAACGAAGCCTCTTTAAATGGAAGGAAAGCGCAAATCCCCGCCCGCTTTCCTTCTCAACTAAAACTAAAGGTTTGCGACTACCGCAAACCTTTATAGGCAAAGATCCTCAGCGGGAAAAGCTCATGAAAACTCTTAAGTCCTCAGATACAGATTCTGTTCGTGCTTACTTGCGGGAAATCGGCCGCGTTCCCCTGTTGACCCATGAGCAAGAAATACTCTACGGGAAACAGGTACAGCGATCTGCCGCACTGCATCAGGAGAAAAAGATTTTAGCCGAAGAGTTAGGCCGCGACCCGACGGCGGCTGAATGGGCACAGGCAGTCGGGCTGTCTGAGGCACAGTTGCAGCGGACGATCGACCACGGCGAAAGGGCCAAACGCCAAATGGTGGAAGCAAATCTCCGCCTGGTAGTGTCTGTCGCCAAAAAATATATCAAGCGCAACGTAGATTTACTCGACCTCATTCAGGAAGGGACGATCGGGATGCAGCGGGGAGTAGAAAAATTTGACCCGACAAAGGGCTACAGATTTTCAACTTATGCTTATTGGTGGATTCGTCAGGCAATTACGCGGGCGATCGCCGAAAAAGGTCGCACCATTCGCCTGCCGATCCACATTACCGAAAAACTCAACAAAATTAAAAAAGCTCAGCGCCAGCTAGCTCAACAGCTCGGCCGCGCGGCTACTCCTGCTGAATTGGCTGCTGAGTTAGATTTGACTCCCAAGCAAATTCGCGAATATCTCGATCGCGCGCGCCTCCCGCTTTCCCTAGACTTGCGCGTGGGAGACAATCAAGATACAGAGTTGGGCGATTTGTTGGAAGATACCGGTACTACCCCAGAAGATTTTGCCCTGCAATCTTCCCTGCGGACTGACCTAGATCACCTGATGGCGGAACTGACTCAGCAACAGCGAGAAGTCCTCGCCTTGCGGTTCGGTTTAGAAGACGGTCAAACCTTAACTTTGGCAAAAATAGGCGATCGTCTCAACATCAGTCGGGAACGGGTGCGGCAAATCGAACGGGAAGCCTTGACCAAACTCCGCAAGCGCAAGCAAGATATCAACGATTATCTAGCCAGCTAGGTAGATTGGGGATTGCGCCCGGACACACCCGATCGCCAATCCCCAATCTAAAATCGTAAAAACCGTCGCCTTTAATTCGGTTGTGCCCACTTGGTTGTGCCGACTGTCCTGCTACATTAGTAATTACTTAGTAATAAAGATCAACAGCGATCGGATAAGGTAAGGGTTATTTAATTTAACTGCCCGCATCTCAAATAATAAGCTGTCTCTGAAACGGAGGTACTCGTGAGTAATTCATCTAATAAGTCCCCAGAATTTTTTGAAGAAGACGGAGAAAATGCCAATTTATTATGGCAATACGTGCAGTCAATGGCTCCCGACACTGTTTCTCAGTTGTCTAAACCGACTTCTCATGAAGTGTTTCAAGTAATGGAGCGAAATATTGTCGGACTCTTGGGAAATTTGCCTTCGGAACACTTCGGGGTGACAGTGACTACCAGTCGCGAACATTTGGGTAGATTGCTCGCCTCGGCCATGATTAGCGGTTATTTTCTCAAAAATGCCGAACAGCGCATGACTTTTGAAAAGTCGATACAAGCCAGTGAGAGACACGGCTCGGAAGATTAGTCGGTTACTAACATTTAAGCTCTGCAAATGTCAAGCCCCCCTCGGAAGATGGGGGCTTAATATTTTAGATTTTAGATTTTAGATTTTAGATTAAATAATTGAATAATTATTGATATTATTCTAAAATTACTAACTCCCAATTCCCAATTAATATAGCGGTTCTAAAGCGTTGTGAGGTATGCCTGCCCAATGCCCTGTTTGCCCCATCCCTCCGCTTCGCTGGGCCCGATGCCCGATGCCCGATGCCCAATTCCCAATTCCCAATTCCCAATTCCCAATTAATATAATATGTCTCTTTCTCCTGTGCCCCACAAAGTTATCGGCGTTGCTGCGATCTGGAATGACCGACAACAAATTTTGATTGACAAGCGCCGACAACACGGACTACACGGGGGTTTTTGGGAGTTTCCGGGCGGTAAAATAGAGCCTGGGGAAACGATCGAAGCTTGCATACAACGGGAAATTATGGAAGAGTTGGGAATTGTCGTCGAAGTGGGCGATCGCCTGATTACAATTGACCACGACTACACTAAATTTACAGTTAGACTCTACGTACACCACTGCCGCCACGTCAGCGGGGAACCGCAAACGATCGAGTGCGATGAAATTCGCTGGGTGTCACTCGACGAAATTGACCAGTTTACGTTCCCCAAAGCCAACGAACAGATTATCGCTGCACTGCGATCGAGTTGAACCGTCAACAGTCAACAGTCAACAGTCAACAGTCAACAGTCAACTATTTTTGAAGAGGCAAAGTAAAGTGAAAACAAGTGCCTCGATCGGGTACAGAGTCCACCCAAATTTGACCGTAATGGGCGCGGATAATGCCTTGACAAAGAGACAGCCCAATGCCGTAACCGTATTTTAATTTATCTCGCTGCAAGCGAAAGCTGTCTTCAAAAATGCTTGCACAATCTTCTTGAGGAATACCAGGGCCGCTGTTACAAATGCTCACTTGAACCTTGTAAGCAGTGCGGTGGAGCATAGAAATACTAACAGTTCCTTCCTCTGGGGTGTACTTGCTGGCGTTGTCTAGCAGGTTAGCAATCACTTGTTTCATGCGATCGGGATCGGCATAAACCAAGGGCAAATCTGCGGGAATGTCTATTTCTAATTTCAGACTTTTCGCCTGAAACTTATCTTGAAATTCCAGGATTGCATCTTGACAAATCGCTCCTAGTTCAATTTTTTTTGCTTGGATGTGAAGTTGAGCGTTTGTGCCCCTGGCCGCTTCGAGGATATCTGTAATCATTCGATCGACAATTCGGATTTGGTTGCGGGCTTGTTTCATCAAATAAGCCGCCAGAGCGGGTGTCAAACGCGACTTTTCCCCCTCTTTCACCTTCTGAGTTGACTCCAAAGTCTCCAAAGCCAAAGATGCCGCGGTCAAAGGATTCCGCAAGTCGTGAGCCAGCATCGCAATAATCCGGTCTTTCAACTGCAACTGCTCTTGCAGGTGTTCTTTTTCCTGTTTTAGCCGAAAAACTTCATCCGCAAGTTGCACGAGCTCAGTAGCGCAAGCAACCGAATAAATTGGTTTTGGGTCTGCCAGAGCTGATGCCGTCAGAGCTGGGGCAGACTGCTGCTGGGCGGCATATTCTTCTACAGCACGCTTCCAGCGGGGCCAGCACTGTTTGAGTTGGGCGATCAAATTGGTGCCGGCGAGAGTTTGTCGGGGCTCTGGATGAATTTTGAGCAGGGAGGGACTAGCTACAAGTTTAAAGTGTTCGGCTAAATCCGGCTGTTCTCCTACATCGACGATTTGAAGATCGAAATCGCACTCTGCCTTCAAATTCTGTAGGAACTTGCGGATGTGTCTGGTCTGTTCCCTAGAAGAGAAACGCTTGTCTACGAACAGCAAAAGCTGTAAAAGCGGTGCGGGATTGGCCGGCAGTTCGGGAGAACTGTCGGTGTCGCCGGTGCCTGGTGCGGGATTGACGCTGTTGACTTTTTCGATCGGGTGAAAATAATTGACCATTGCCGAGCCGAGTTATTTCACTTCTACTTTAATTTAATACTTGCTTTAGATTTATGCTAATGTCCGATGATTTCATTACGGCGGGCCAATGACATTTTTGAGATGGAAGAAAAATGAGTCGCTGCAGGTGGTGGTAAAAGTGGCGGTCGCCTTTTTTGTGCTGTGCCTGCTGCTGACGCTGCACCGCTACTACAACTTTTACGCTACTTACGACCAAGGCATTTTCAATCAACTTTTTTGGAACGGCACTCGGGGTCACTTGTTTGAGAGTTCCCTGTCTTCGGCTTTGTCCACTAATGTGGTTCACCAAAATGAGCTCCCGTCGGTATCCTATTACCGATTGGGGCAGCATTTCACCCCGGCATTGATGCTGTGGCTGCCTATTTACTCTTTGTTTCCCTCGCCTGTCACTTTGACGGTGTTGCAGGTGACTTTAGTTACGGCGGCTGGTTTAGTGCTCTGGGTTCTCGCCAGACACTATCTAGAACCGCGGCTGTCGGCGGCAATTGTGTTGAGCTATTATTGCGCTAACGCGGTGATCGGCCCGACTTTGGGCAATTTTCATGATGTTTGTCAAATTCCGCTTTATGTTTTTAGCTTGCTGCTGGCGATGGAGAAGCGCTGGTGGCCATTGTTTGGGGTTCTGGCCACTTTAATTTTGGCTGTGCGAGAAGATGGGGGGGTTGTTTTATTTGGGGTGGGAGTTTATCTAATTTTGAGCCGACGCTATCCTCGGACTGGTTTAGCTGTCTGCGCGCTCAGTTTTGGTTATATGATCGTCCTGACGAATCTGATTATGCCTTTGTTTTCTGCGGACATCTCCCAGCGGTTTATGATCGAACGCTTCGGTCAATATGCCGATGGAGATGAAGCTTCGACGCTGGAAATTCTTTGGGGAATGGTTAGCAATCCCGGCCGGTTGGCGGCTGCGTTATTTACGCCGTTCTTTGGTAAAATCAAATACTTGCTCGGTCAGTGGTTGCCGTTAGCTTTGGTTCCTGCCTTCGCGCCTGCGTCTTGGACGATCGCTGGATTTCCGCTGCTGAAGCTATTTTTAGCGAAAGGAGAGTCTGTGCTGGCGATTAATATTCGCTATGCGATGACTGTGGTTCCAGGGCTGTTTTACGGGGCGATTTTGTGGTGGGCCGATCGCCAAAAGGAAGAGGATAAAATTAAGAGGGGAGAACAAACAATTTTGCGTTTTCCTTCAGCAGTTTTGCCTTTCTCTTCGTCTTCAAAGTTTCGCCGCTTTTGGGGGTTTTGCATCTGCTTGTCGCTATTTTTTACCTTCACGTCTAACCCAAACCGGACTTTTTCTTGGATTTTACCCGATGCGATCGCCCCTTGGGTGCAGGTTCCTTTGATCCGACAGTGGCAGCACGTTTCTCAAGTCCGGCCACTTTTGGCTCAAATTCCTGCGGATGCTAGCGTGGCCGCAACGAATAGTATTGTGCCGATTTTGTCAAGCCGCCGCGAAATTCTCAGGTTTCCGATGTTTGAACTGCGTAATGATGCGGGGAAAGCGGTGAAGATGGAATACGTAATTGCCGATATGTGGCAGTTACAGCAGTATCAGGCTGCGTTTCGGCGGGAACGGGGACAGTTGCAGGCGATCGTCCCGCAGATCGATCGAATGTCCAAATCAGGAGAATACGGAATAGTTGGCTTTGAAGACGGCGCGATTTTGATGCGTAAGGGTGCTGCTTCTAACTCTGCATCGGCGGCTGCTTGGATTAGTTTTCGCCGCGAATTGGAACCGATTTTGAAGCAAGGGTAAGCGCGATCGCCCGAAACTGGCGCAGCCCAACTATTGCAGAAACCGGGTTTTGGAGGCAACAAGCGGGCGATCGAGCAATTTCTGCAAACACCCGGTTTCTGCATAATTTCCCATGCTGTCAGCCTTCGGGCATAAATTTGCCCCCAGCCCAAAAATTAGGTTTGGAATTATACACTAAAATAGTCAATAATAAACATTAAGATATATAAATTCTTGGGAGCACAGAAATATGAAAATTTTGGTATTAGCCTGGGAATTTCCTCCCAGAATAGTAGGTGGCATCGCTCGCCACGTATCGGAACTGTATCCAGAATTGGTGAAGCTAGGCCACTCGATTCACCTAATTACTGTAGAGTTCGGACACGCGCCGATGTATGAAGTGGTAGAAGGAATACAGGTGCATCGGGTGGTAGTGGGACAGGCCACGGACTTTTTTCACTGGGTGGCCAACCTCAACCAAAGCATGGGCCACCTTGGTGGCAAACTGATACTAGAAGAAGGCTCCTTCGATCTGATTCACGCTCACGACTGGTTAGTGGGAGATGCGGCGATCGCCCTCAAGCATACCTTTAAAATCCCGCTAATTGCCACCATCCACGCCACCGAATACGGGCGCTTCAACGGCATCCACAACGATGGACAGCGCTACATTCACAACAAGGAAAACGACCTCGCTTACAACGCTTGGCGGGTAATTGTTTGCAGCGACTATATGCGGCGGGAAGCCGAACGGGTACTAGCAACTCCGTGGAACAAAATAGAGGTAATTTACAACGGAATTAGAGCCGAAAAAAAACCCAGGCTGCACGAATTTGCCGCGATGAACTTCCGCCGTCAATTTGCAGCAGACGATGAAAAAATTGTTTATTATGTAGGAAGAATTAGCTATGAGAAAGGTATTTCTGTATTTTTGAATGCTGCACCTAAAGTAATTTGGGAAATGGGGGGAAAAGCTAAAATTGTAATTATTGGCGGCGGCAATACAGACTATCTAAAACATCAGGCTTGGCATTTAGGAATTTGGCATAAGTGTTATTTTACCGGCTTCATGTTTGAGGAACATCTCGACAAATTCCAGACGGTGGCTGACTGCGCGGTTTTTCCCAGTCTTTACGAACCTTTTGGGATTGTAGCGTTAGAAAGTTTTGCAGCCAGGGTGCCGGTGGTAGTTTCCGATACGGGGGGCTTACCGGAAGTTGTGCAGCATACTAAAACTGGCGTTGTCACTCAAGCAAATAATCGGGATTCTTTGGCTTGGGGAATTTTGGAAGTGCTGAAAAATCCTGGTTACGGGCGGTGGTTGGTTGACAATGCTTATGAGGATTTGGAACGCCGGTTTAGTTGGCCGAAGTTGGCGATGGAAACCGAGTGGGTTTATCAGCGGGTGATAGAGGAAAGGGCAGAGGTTAATTGGTAAGAATGTTGACTGTTGATTGTTGACTGTTGGCTGTTGACTGTTAAGTTAAGAGGGCGGGCACGGGGGCACCGCCCCTACTGACTGCTGACTGTTAACTGTTTGCGGTTGACTGTGAGTAGAATATTAACTTTTTTAGTTGCAAATATTAAGAAATTGCAACACAATGATAGATACACTTGACCTCAGCTTGAGCGCACTCAGAAAATTTAAAGGGAATTCGCATCTTGAATATTTTTAGGGACATCGAGCCCCAACGCAAACGCGGCTTGCTGACTTTGTTTGCCGCAGGCTTGTTATTTTGGTCGAGTTTGGCTTCGCTGCTGCCAACTTTGCCGTTGTACGTTCAATCTGTAGGCGGTACAAAACAGCAAATTGGCTTTGTGATAGGTGCATTTGCGATCGGGCTTTTGCTGTCGAGGCCGCAGTTGGGAAAAATAGCCGACAGCAGGGGGCGAAAACAAGTTTTGCTGCTAGGGGTGTCAGTGGCTGCCGTTGCCCCCATAACCTACCTGTTCGCTAAATCTATCCCTTTACTGTTATGTATCAGGGCTTTTCACGGCATTAGCATCGCCGCTTTTACCACAGCTTACAGCGCTTTGGTGACAGATTTGTCGCCCCCAGGAAAGCGGGGCGAATTAATCGGTTATATGAGTTTGGTAACTCCTATCGGTTTGGCCTTTGGCCCGGCGATTGGCGGCTTTGTGCAAGCTGGGCTCGGCTATCCTTTTTTGTTTGCGATGTCGGCGGCTTTAGCTACAATTGGTGTATTTCTCACTACCAAAATTGCCGAACCTAATTTTGCTGAGTTAACAAAATCCGATTCGCTATTTGAGGAAAAAAACCGCCAAAAATACTGGCAAATGTTGTGGAATCCCAGGGTGCGGATTCCGGCTTTGGTGTTATTGTTGGTTGGTTTGGTCTTCGGAACTTTGAGCACTTTCATGCCTTTGTTTATCCAAGAAACTAAGGTTAATTTGAATCCGGGATTATTTTATTCTACGGCGGCTGTGGCTAGTTTCGGTCTGCGGTTGTTGACGGGGCGGGCTTCGGACAAATACGGGCGCGGTTTGTTTATTTCTGCCGGCTTGATATGTTATTCCGTGTCGATGTTATTGTTGTATTTTGCTAACAACAGCAATGCTTTTTTGCTGGCAGCTTTGTTTGAAGGTGCGGCGGGCGGTACTGTTTTGCCGATGATGGTGACGCTGATGTCGGACAGGTGCGAACCTCAAGAAAGGGGCCGATTGTTTTCGCTTTGTATTGGCGGGTTTGATTTGGGAATTGCGCTGGCTGGCCCGATTTTAGGCTTTGCTGCTGAACAAGTCGGCTACAGAAATATGTTTGGTTTGGCGGCTGCTGTCAGTGTGTTAGCTTTCTTGATTTTTGTTACTTTGTCTAGCAAGAGTTTGTCTCATTCGCTGCAATTTGCGATCGGTAGAGGCAAAGATGTTTATGCTTTGGTATCAATTCCGGTTGCACCGGAATGATAGCAACTCAGGACACGGCAATGCCGTTTCCCTACCGCAAAATAATGGATAGTGAGGAGGACACGGCAATGCCGTTTCCCTACCGCAATTAATTGTAGGGACACGGCATTGCCGTGTCCCTACGAGTTTCCCTACGAGGATTTATCGATTTAAAATGGGCTTGGAGGGATTCGAACCCCCGACCTCATGGTTCGTAGCCATGCACTCTATCCAACTAAGCTACAAGCCCCTGTTGCTTGGAGAGTTGAAATTTTAGATTTAATCTAAAATTGAACAATCTCTGTTCCGCACAGAATCTAACAGTAACACCATTCTCAAAATAATGCAAGACCTTTCTCAAAATATTTCTAAATTGCCCGATCGCCCGCAGCTAACTCACCTCGACAACAGCGGGGAAGCCCAAATGGTGGATGTTTCGGCGAAAGTGGCAACTGTGCGGCAAGCTGTGGCCGCGGGGCGGGTGCGGATGTCGGCGGAGACCTTTGCTGCGATTGAAGCGGGGAATGCGCCGAAAGGGGATGTGTTGGGCACTGCGAGGCTGGCTGGGATTATGGCGGCCAAGCAGACGGCTAATTTGATTCCTTTGTGTCACCCTCTGCCCTTGAGTAGCGTGAAGGTGCAGGTGATACCGGATGCTGGGTTGCCGGGGTATCAAATTCGGGCGACGGTGAAGATCAAGGCGGAAACTGGGGTGGAAATGGAGGCGCTGACGGCGGTTTCGGTGGCGGCGCTGACTTTGTACGATATGGCGAAGGCTTTGGAAAAGTCGATCGCCATTGAATCGATTCGACTGGTAAGCAAAAGCGGTGGCAAATCGGGGGATTATCAAAATTTAGAGGAATAAATTTCCTGTCTTGAGAGGGATGCAGAATTCAAAAAGCTGCGCTTAAGATTAAAATAGGCACAGAACTACTAATATCATGTGAAAAACTATGCCTCCTCGTTGGCCCCGCAAACCCGATCGCAACGATCCAGAGTACCGCCGCTTAGATGACCGGATGAATTTTGCCATCCACGTCGGTCTTTTTTCTGCTACAAATTCTGGTTTGTGGTTTGTTCAAAATTTGCAAAAGGCTGATTGGCCTTGGGCAGTTTCGGTAACGGGTGTATGGGCTCTAGTAGTTTTGGCCCACGCGATTTTCATTTTTGCGATCGCCGATTATTCGCCCCTCACCAAAGATTCTGGCTGAAGGCAGTTGTCGGCGATTGGTTAACTTTTTTTGACGGATCACCAATAACGTTCTGCTTTTTATATGGCTAATACTACTCAGGCGATCGAATCCTTAGCAGCCGAAATCGGCGAAAATGTCTACATTGACATTGCCAAATGGCATTTGTATCTCAATGATGCCCACCTGCATACCGTTGTTGCCCAACAACTTTATTCAATGCTGGAAGATGGCAATTTAGATGCTGACAGAGTTGGACAAGTTTTGCAAGGAATTCCAGTCAAGTTGGGCGGCGGCAAGCGGGAAGTGCCGCTGGCAGATTTGATTCCGATGCAGTGTCAAGTTCAGTTGATGGATGTGCTTGAGGAATTTCAGCGGAAGATGTGATCTCAATTGTTGATTTGGATTTAAGTGCGATCGCCCTTTGTGGATTTAATGGGCGATCGCACTTTTCTTAATTTCCTAAACCAGCATGAAGTTAGCCACTGTAACTGCATCCGCCTTTACTCCGACCATAACACCTAACTGCTCCCCTGTCAAGAGGTTTTTGATGATTGTACCTTGAGTATTTTGAGTTATTTCCAACTGTCCAAAACTCAAACCTCCGCTCAATCCAATCAAATCTTGACCGGCAGTAAAATCAGCAATAATGTCAAATCCTTGACCTGCATTTAAGACAAAGATATCATTGCCGCTACCGCCAATCAAACTGTCACTTCCCATGCCTCCGTCAATGAAATCGTCGCCTTTTCCACCAGTAAGAGTATCGTTATCTGCACCTCCAAAAAGAGTATCATTTCCCGCACAGCCTCCCAGAATATCTGCTCCTGTGTCACCGTTGATTAAATCGTTACCTTCACCGCCGCAAATGCTATCATCTCCATCCTGTCCGAACAGATTGTCATCACCTTGACTGCCAAGCATGATGTCATTACCTTTGCCTCCATATAAGGTGTCATTATCCTTGCCGCCGTCGATGAAATCATCATCTTTGTTGCCATAAATGATGTCATTACCTTCGCGACCGTGTAACAAGTCATTGCCTTTGCCTCCATACACTAAATCGTCACCAGACTCGCCAAGGATGATGTCGTTACCTTCGCCTCCATAGAGGGTATCTTCATCTTTTCCTCCGGCGATGAAGTCATTGCCTCGATCGCCAAGGATGATGTCGTTACCGGCACCGCCGTATAAGTTGTCATCCCCGGATTGACCCTCGAAGATATTTTCCGCCTCGCTACCTAGTAATTCATCGTTTTGGTCGGTGCCTATTTGCAGGCCGGATGTGCCGAGGATGGTATTTCCAACAGAGTTTGGTCGGTTTAAGTTGGGATAGGTAATTTGGTCGCAGATGCAATCATCGTCTGAGAGGTTATTAGTTGTTGGCGTGGGAGTTGCTGTTTCCGATGGTGTTGGTGTTTCGGAGGCTGTTTCCGATGTTGTCGGTGTTTCCGAGGCTGTTTCCGATGGTGTCCGGGTTGTCGAGGGTATCGGTATCGGGGTTCCCGATGTTGAGGTTAATGATGGGGTCGAAGTGGTCGATGTTTCGGTGTCGGGTGTAGTAGTGATGTCGGTGTCGATGTCCTCAGAGTTAGGTTCAAAAGGAACGAGCAGATCTTCAGGATCGATCGTCTCGAAGGTGGGGCGAACGGTGGGGTCATTCACCTGCACCTGCGCTATCTTCTTCTGGATCGCTTCCTTGGTGTTGTCGGCGAGGAACTGCTCGATAGTCTTGGTTCCCGCTGCCAATTCCGGCAGTCCGACTGCGATTTGACCAACTGATACTGCCTGCAATTTGGTAATTTCCGTAGCGATGTCACTTAATGGGCGACCGCTAGCGGCGAGTTCCTTGACGAGCTGATTGCCCAGTGCCATTATTTGTGCAGCAGCCGAGGCGACGCTGGCTAGCTGCTGTGTGTTGAGATTGCTGTCTTGCGTGGCAGCAGCGGCGATCGCGGACTGTATAATCGCCTGAATTGTCTCTAGTTTGCTCAAGTCAACAGGAGTACCGGCTTTGAGCGTATCGGCGATCGCCCCTGCTGCCGCATTTCCGAGTTTAGCGACCGGTGTTGCCGAAGCCCCTTGAATAAATTTCGCTGTCTGGACGATCGTGTTTTGCACCATGATCATCGAGGCAAACACTGCCACACCCTTCGCGTCCCCATTGGCGATCGCTTCCAGGGGGTCGTAGCTGCCCAAATCAACATCAGCCGGCAGCCCCAGCGCCAATTTCACTTGAGTTTCAGCAGTTTCAGGGTCAATGCCTTGCTGGGCTAACTCAGCAATGACCGTCGTTAAAGGTGTCACCACCTCAGATTCTGGAGTAGAAGACAACTGTGTGTCTAGGGGCAAATAGGTCGAGATATCTATCCCGTCGCCCATGACAATTTTGCCTTCGGTATAGTCGAGCTTGCCATCTTTATTGTTGTCGAACTTTTCTAGTTCTACTGTGAGGTCGAAGCTGCCATCAGGGTTGGTAAAGGCGAAGGGCTCGTTATCATCTTGCACGCCATTGAAGTTGCCATCGAAGAAGACTTTTCCGCCAGTGATGTAACCGTCAATGGCACGACTCTTGCGCGTCGAACCACTTCCCAATCGGAAGTTAGCCAGTTCCATCTCACCCAGGCGCTTCTCGTAAGCTGTTTTCCAGCTAAAGGGTCTGTAATACTCAGCCTTAAAATCAAGGGCGGCTTTCACGTCACCATTAACTTCAAACAGGCTCAGTGGGTTGCTGATGCGGGAAATAATTTCGGAGGCATGAATCTTGCCATCACCGGTTCCTGCAAAATCCTTTATTGCCTGTTGAACGTCGATTGTTAAGAAGCCTGTAGTTGCTGGTTTCTGGAACCATAACCCTCCTGCCGAGTCTGCAACCTTATTAATTTCATCATTCAGATTTCCAGCATTAGGGTTAAAGTTATCTGCTGCCGATGGGTTGAGCTTTAAACTCCTCAATCTGTCACGCAGCCGCTGCCGTACAGACTCTATTTTATCTGAAGGAACAACCCCTTCGCCCACATCAAGCAAGTCTAACTTAGCATTCGCCTCAATTCCGCCCGTAAGATAAGCTTTTGCCACTCCAATGCTAACCCCGCCCCCAGCCTTAATACTAGCTTTGAGCTTGAGTTCATTAACATCCTGCCCCGTACCATCCGCATTTTGGCGATCGCTCACGTAGAAGCCATCGAAAACTTTATAGGCATCTGAGGCCTTAAAGCCAGATTGTTTCCATTGAGAAAGTCCAGAGGTATCAAAGCCGAAACCAAAGTTAGCTTTAGCTTCAAAGTCTCCCTGTAACTTGCCGTTGACACCTACATTTACAACAGGAATGGAGTAGATAGGAAACTCTTTATCAATCTTGAAGTTAAAGTCTAGGTTCGGCACTTTATAGGCGAACAGGCTGACATCTGGTTTACCCATCAGCAAGTCGATGGCAGCTTGAGGATCGCTCAAGATAGGAAAACTCAGCCCAGGCATCTTTTGAAAGAGCGTCAGCAACTCTTGAGTCTTGCCCTTGGACTTCGATTTAGCTTGGTCAGTAGGAGATGCCGCTGTTTTGGTTTTAGTTGTCTTAGCAGTTTTGGTATCAGCCGTGGGATTGGTGGCATCAAAATCTATCGCGTAGTCACCTAAATCTATAGCAATGTTCCCCTCTTGAGAGGAAAGACTCTGGAGCAAATCACTTGCTTGACCGATATACTGAAGGCCATCTAGGAATCGAGTATCGATATTTCGACCTGTGATACTGGCACCCGCTTCGATCAGCGTCACCTTGCCATCGCGGTTTTGGTCGAAGAAATTCCTGATAGCACTGAATTCTGACAGCGGTTTAATATCGCTGTTCAGTGCATTGATGATAGGACGAGCCGGGTTAACAACATCATTGACTTTGGTAATGACAGGTTTAGCAAAACCCGTGATAAAGCTCCCCAAGTCGAGCTGCATATTCTTGAACTCAACATTGGGTTTTTGCGGCCCGCTCCCTTTCCCGTCCTTATACGACAGCGGCGAAAAACCAGCATTTAGGTCGAAGTTGAACGAGGGAATCGCCGCACTACCATTAATGCTGGTTTTTGCACTCAGACCGAGGTTGGCTTTAGTGTCTAAACTCGTACCAGTCAAGTCCGAGAGTTTATAGTTTCCCTTGCTGAGTTCAGTGAAGGTCAGTCGCCCGTCATTTATCCCTCCTTGGGCAGGGGTTAAATCTTTCAGGGATACCTTAAAGTCACCCGTAATCTTAGTGGGGTTAGCGCTCTTGTTCGCTAGATCCACTTGCAAGAAACCTAGATTGGCCTTGCCCGTAAAATTATTGGCTAACCCGACTTCAGCGTTGAGGGCAAGCTTTGTATTCGTAGTATCGAAGAAGATCCCATCCTGATTCAGACCCAATCCCAAGGAAAAGTCGTACTTGAATTTGGCGTTGGCATCACCCTGAGTATTCAATCCCAGCGCTGGCAGTCCCAAATTACCATTCAGTCCCAGGGTCTTTGCGTACTCTTTGCTGAGGTTCACCAGAACTTTGGCTTCTCCGTTTGCCCCAACTGAGCCTGTAATTGTCAGGTTGGGGAAGTCTTTGCCAAGGGAAGTCTTGATAGTGTCTTGAAACTTCAGCCCATCCAAACTAGGTGCTGCTTTCAGACCAGCGATCAAGCTGGTCTTAATACTGTTTAGAAAATCAGGAGCAATACCCTTGAGTTTATCGCCCACCACCGGTATTTGCGAAGCCAGATTGTTGGTTAGAGAATCTTGCAGCTTGTTCAAGCCAATATCAATAGCGGTGGTATCTGGAGGCGCTTTGGAAGTAGGCGGTGTGGTATCAGCGGCGACAGCAGTGGTGAAATTCCAAGCAGTTGCACCTGTAGTACCGGCATAATTATTACCAGCTAAATCTTTAATTGCACCGCTGGCAATTTCAACGTAGTAACCAGTACCGGGCGCTAAATCTGCTGTGGGATTAACTGTGACGCTACTACCGCTAACGGTGACATTGGTGGAGGTAACGTTGATAGTTTCAACAACTGAGTTGTCTGAGACTTTCTTGATGACAATATTGCCAGTGCCTTTTTGGACGGCTTCATTCAAGTTGACTACTAAATTAGCAGCAACTGCAACACTGGTGGCGTTATCTGCTGGGGTGAAAGTGGCGGCTGTAGGCGGTGTGGTTTCTAAAACACCTGTGGCTCCTAAAACACCTGTTGCTCCTAAAACTCCCAGATAATTATCAGCGGTGGTACCGCTTGTTTTACTGACGGTAATGCTTTGCAGCGTTTTGGCTGGGTTGGGATTGAACCCGAACCCGAATAGGGCGACATCGTTGGCATCATGATAACTTGTTCCAGTTGTATCAAAGCTCCTATCCCTTCCGTCGATCAGATAGTAACTGGAAAATGATTCAGTGGTAATTTCGTTAAACCAGTCGGGAACTGTGGCTGTGGCTGTCCCAGTAGTGCCATCGCTATAGTTAAATGTCACCTGCATCCCAGCGTCGCCATTTGAACTGGTGGCAAACAGGTGGATTTCTGAATACTGGTTGGGCGTAACAGCAAAGGTAAAGGGTGTGCCGTTAGTTGTAAGAACTTTGGCGTTGTTGCCGTTATTGCTGTTGTTGTAGCCTAGCTGAACGTCGGGATGGTACGCATTCGTGGCGAAAAAGCCGTTGTCGGGTAAACCGTTCCCATTAGCACCGGCTTTAGATGTGGCAAAGGACTGAGTTATTAGGGTCCCCCCCGATGAATCCAGTCCGCTCTGTGTGGTGTCTGTAACTCCCCCGGTGCGGTTGATAATGACATCGCGATCGAATACTGATGTGAGGTCAAATTGAACGGATGGGGCTGTAGGCGGTGTGGTATTAGTGGCAGCCGCAGTGTTGAAATTCCAAGCAGTTGCACCTGTAGTGCCGGCATAATTATTACCAGCAATATCTTTAATTGCACCGGCCGCAATTTCAACGTAGTAACCAGTACCGGGCGCTAAATCTGCTGTGGGATTAACTGTGACTGTACTACCAGTAACAGTGACATTTGCCGCTGTGACATTGATAGTTTCTACAACTGAGTTGTCGGAAACTTTCTTGATGACAATATTGCCAGTGCCTTTTTGGACAGCTTCACTCAAGGTGACAACTAAATTAGCAGCAACTGCAACACTGGTGGCGTTATCTGCGGGGGTGAAAGTAGCTGTCGGCGGTGTGGTATCAGCGGCGGCAGCAGTGGTGAAATTCCAAGCAGTTGCACCTGTAGTACCGGCATAATTATTACCAGCTAAATCTTTAATCGCACCGGCAGCAATTTCAACGTAGTAACCAGTACCGGGCGCTAAATCTGCTGTGGGATTAACTGTGACTGTACTACCAGTAACAGTGACATTTGCCGCTGTGACATTGATAGTTTCTACAACTGAGTTGTCGGAAACTTTCTTGATGACAATATTGCCAGTGCCTTTTTGGACAGCTTCACTCAAGGTGACAACTAAATTAGCAGCAACTGCAACACTGGTGGCGTTATCTGCGGGGGTGAAAGTAGCTGTCGGCGGTGTGGTATCAGCGGCGGCAGCAGTGGTGAAATTCCAGGCAGTTGCACCTGTAGTGCCGACATAATTATTACCTGCTAAGTCTTTAATCGCACCGGCAGCAATTTCAACGTAGTAATCAGTACCTTGCGCTAAATCTGCCGTGGGATTAACTGTGACTGTACTACCGCTAACCGTGACATTTGTGGAAGTAACATCAATGGTTTCCACCACTGAGTTATCCGAGACTTTCTTGATGACAATGTTGCCTGTACCTTTAACAACGGCTTCACTGAAAGAAACCACCAAGTTGGCACCGACGGCGACAGCAGTAGCGTTGTCTGCGGGGGTGAAAGTGGCTGTGGGGGCTGTACCATCAAGGCCGTTACCTTGAATGGTAAAGGTATAAGTAGATTCGTCGAGATCGTTGCTGGAAATATTAATTCGTGCGGTGCGAGTGCCGATAGCCGAAGGTTGGAAAGTAATTTCAAATGGGGTAGCTTGACTGGCACTAATAGTGTTGGCTGGTAATGTCTTGACGGTAAAATCACTGGCATTTGCCCCTGTAATGGTGACTACAGGCGTACCCGATAACGTCAAATTACTAGAACCAAAATTTTCAATGCTAAAGGTGCGAACTAGCGGGCTACCAACTGGGGTATCAGCAAAAGCAGTGCCATCAATTGTCGTGGGTGTAATATCTTGATTGGCGATGGAAGTACCATTGCCTTTGAGATCAATTTCCGGCGGGTTAATGAAGAAAGCTAAATCATTAGAGGCATTGGCATTGCCGTAGTTGAAGATATAGTTCCCACCCCCATAAGGGTTGGTATTCGAGAAAGAGAATGTACCTGTTCCCTCAAAAATCACGGAGTAGGTTTGCCCACTGGTAGCCGAATAAGGAGTGTCTAATTTAACTGTTTTCCAACCCATGCCCGATGCGAGTGATATGCTCTGTTGATAGGTAGGAGTACCTTTGTTCCCGCCAGCACCGCTGCCATTACTGCTGTTGTAAATCAATAAATTGCCAGTAAAAGCACCTCCGGTATAAACCGCAATCTCGCTAATTGTTCCATTCTCAGAAGCTGTGAAGCTCTGTCCCTGATGATTGGTATTAGCACTACCGTTTTGGGTTAATTGCGGGATGGGAGGAATCGGCAGCGTGGAAGCGGTGAGGGTTGTGAAGTTCCAACTGGTTGGCCCTGTAATCCCGGCATAATTGTTACCAGCCGAGTCTTTAATCGCCCCGCTAGCAATTTCTACATAGTATTCGGTACTTGGTGCGAGGTCAGCGGTAGGATTAATGGTGACAGTAGAACCACTGACGGTGACATTTGCTGAGGTGACATCAATGGTTTCTACAACTGAGTTGTCGGAGACTTTCTTGATAACAATATTGCCAGTGCCTTTTTGTACGGCTTCACTCAATGTGACGACTAAATCAGCAGCAACTGCAATATTCGTGGCATTATCGGCGGGGGTGAAAGTAGCTGTCGGCGGTGTGGTGTCAGCGGCGACAGCAGTGGTGAAATTCCAAGCAGTTGCACCTGTAGTACCGGCATAATTATTACCAGCTAAGTCTTTAATTGCACCGGCGGCAATTTCAACGTAGTAATCAGTACCGGGCGCTAAATCTGCCGTGGGATTAACTGTGACGGTACTGCCGCTGAGGGTGACATTTGCTGAGGTGACATCAATGGTTTCTACAACTGAGTTGTCGGAGACTTTCTTGATGACAATATTGCCAGTGCCTTTTTGTACGGCTTCACTCAATGTGACGACTAAATCAGCAGCAACTGCAATATTCGTGGCATTATCGGCGGGGGTGAAAGTAGCTGTCGGCGGTGTGGTGTCAGCGGCGACAGCAGTGGTGAAATTCCAAGCAGTTGCACCTGTAGTACCGGCATAATTATTACCAGCTAAGTCTTTAATCGCACCGGCAGCAATTTCAACGTAGTAATCTGTACCATCAACTAAGTCGAGAGTTGGATTAATGGTGACGCTACTACCGCTGACGGTGACATTGGCTGAGGTGACATCAATGGTTTCCACCACTGAGTTATCGGAGGATTTCTTGATAACAATGTTGCCAGTGCCTTTTTGTACTGCTTCACTCAAGGTGATGTCTAAATTAGCAGTAACGGCAATATTAGTGGCGTTGTCGGCGGGTGTGAAAGTGCTGGCTGTTGGCGGTGTGGTTTCTAAAAGACCTGTGGCTCCGAAAACTCCCAGATAATTATCAACGGTGGTACCGCTTGTTTTACTGACGGTAATGCTCTGCAGCGTTTTGGCTGGGTTGGGATTAAACATGAACCCGAATATGGCGGGATCGTTGACATCGGTATAAGCTGTTCCAGTTGTATCAGTGTTCCGATCCATTCCGTCGATCAGATAGTAACTGGACGATGTTTCGGTAATTTCGTTAAACCAGTCGGGAACTGTGGCTGTGGCTGTCCCAGTAGTGCCATCGCTATAGTTAAATGTCACCTGCATCGCAGCGTCGCCATTTGTACTGGTGGCGAACAGGTGGATTTCTGAATACTGGTTGGGCGTAACTGTGAAGGTAAAGGGTGTGCCGTTAGTTGTGAGGACTTTGGCGTTGTTGCCGTTATTGGTGTTGTTGTAGCCTAGCTGAACGTCGGGATGGTAGGCATTCGTGGCGAAAAAGCCGTTGTCGGGTAAACCATTGCCACTAGCACCGCCTGCGAAGGTTGCAAAGGACTGAGTGATTAAGGTATCTATGTTAGCCCCTCCTGCGTAACCCAATGGATCTTGTGTGGTGTCTGTGACTGCTCCCGTGTAGTTGATAATGACATCGCGATCGAATACTGATGTGAGATCGAATTGAACGGGTGAGGCTAAAACACCGGCATAGGTTGCCATTGCTTCGCTGGACAAGGCAAGGGAGGCTTCGATATTACCCGTTGTTTTTTCCAATTCCCAGTCGCCACCTAATGCTGCATTCCCCGTCTTATCGGTAGATGCTGCCACATCTGCCCCTGTGATTTCACTGAGGCGCTTTACGAAGTTTTCTCCAACTTCTCCGGCTGCTACGTCGCAGCCATAAAGTAGGATATCCCCATTTGCTGTCAGGGCATTTCCCCACTGTTTTAGCCGATCGCTGAAAGTTTCTAGGTTATTCTCATTGAGTACGTCAGCACCGAGTTTTAAACTGCCTTCGCTGCCGTGAGAAACTATATGAACTGCTTCAATATCTTTTTTATCGGCCAAGGCGTTAGTAATTTGGTCGATCGCGCTGAAATTTTCATTTAAAATCACAATTTGAGCGGGATCGATGCCTTGGATCAGGCTTTGATAATCTTGTACAGAAGAGTCTACGAAAATAATTTGCTTGTTCATAGTTGATAAGTTCATAGTTGCTGAAATCCTTTATATCTATTGTTTACATTCAAGTCTGGCCGGGGTTGAAACCCCCGCTTCAAAGCTTCAGTCCTCGCTATGAGGAATGAAAAATTTATTAGTCCTATTGCTTCAAATTAGCGCCAGTTTTTGTTCATGGGAAATGAACACGGAACACTGATTGTCTTCGCTCACGGCTGATAGCATTCGCTCAGCTAAACCCCCAACAGGGGAAGTCATACCGCTGTGAAACCGGGGATTTTGTCGTAGTAGTGCAGCCAGCAAAGTAGACCCTGAGCGTGGTAGTCCTGATATGAAGTGGGATCTCACTGGCTTCGCGTAGGAATGAATGTATATAACATAGATGCAATCCAAATGTATCATACTAAAGACATATCTTTTATAGCATATTTTTATTTATACTCCGCAACACAACTCTGCTGGTTTACGATATCTTTACAATCTAGACATCGCGGGTTTACTTTCCCTGTCTCTATCATTGCTTCCGGCCTCTGCCTCTGTAAAGTCGGAAAAGTCGGATCTTAAAGTCGGAAAAGTCGGATCTTTTCCATGTGGACATAATTTAGACCTCCCTCAGAGGCTGTGGGTATGAGGGCGTATTTTTTTTGTAAGAATTTTATTGGCTGTTTTGCCAGACAGCATTAAGGTTGACGATATCTTTACAATCTAGACATCGCCGTTGTTAATTATTGGGGAATTTTTAACCGCAGATGCGGGCGGATGGACGCGGATGGACGCGGATAATTGTTGATTTGGATTTAAGGGCGATCGCACTTTGTCTCAATTTCCGGGAATATGCAGCAAATTGGTGATATTTATTTGCGAAAACGTCCCCGAATGCGATCGACAAACATATCAACTTCCGGCAACTTCATCTGACTCACAAAAATTACAAAAACTCCCAACCCCGCGAAACTTGCCACACTCAACTCCACTAATTGAACTACCAAACCTTCAGTACCCAAAACTCTTTGACAGCCTTGCAGAGTAGCCAAAGACACGAAAGCAGTTAGAGAACTGCCAGAAGCTAACCCCAGAAAAGGCAAACTCCACTTCCGCCAAGGCAAGCCGCCAAGCTTTTTATCTAATAAGTACAAAAGCATCAGCATCGAAACAAGATTCACTCCCACCGTCGCCAAAACTAATCCGGGCGCGCCAAAAGCTCCTACCAACAAATAATCCAACAAACCATTCAAAAAGATATTGATAATACTGATCCGAAAAGGCGTTTCTCCATCTCCCAAAGCGTAAAAAACCCGTACCAAAACGTCGCGTCCCAAATACACAAACATTCCAATACTGTAAGCCATCAATAAGGGCGTGACAAACTGCGATGCTGACTGATTAAAAGCATAACGTTCGTAAACAACGCGGACGATCGGCCCGGAAAGTGTTACCATTAAAGCGCTCAGTGGCAGCATCGTCAGCCCAGTCAAAACTAAAGCTTGACGAATTCTATCTTTTAATTCCGGCCAGTTTTGAGGTTCGGTGAGGCGAGAAAAAATCGGCAAAAATGGCACTAAAATTACATTAGAAATGATGCCTAAAGGAGTCATGACCAACAAGCCGCTGTAACCCATCGCAGATGCAGCTTGAGGGATGTAGGATGCAAAAAATAGGTCAGTATAGACATTAATTTGCAGCATTCCCGATGATAAGGTAGCAGGAACCATCACCTTAACTACTTCTTGTACTCCGGGACGTTTAAAATTGAACCGCAAACGCAATTTTCCCAAGCCCGCGCGCGACTGCGCCACCAGTTGCACCAACCACTGCAAAACTGCTCCCGCTAAAGTTCCCCAAGCTAACACTAAACCGCCCATTAGTGCGTACCCAGGCTGAGTAATTTTTTCTCCGAGTTGCAGGGCGAGAATCGCCAAACCGCCGACAAGTGCAACACTAGAAAATAAAGGACTAATCGAAGGCAACCAGTACATATCGGCGGCGTTGAGAGTGCCGAAACCAATACCGATTAAGCCTGAAAGTAATGCCATCGGTGCCATGATCCGAAATTGTTGGACAGCAATTGCTTTGATTGCTAAGCCTTCTGCTGTTCTATTTAATCCCGGTGCTACCAAATCGATCAGCGGATCTGCAAAAATAATTAAAGCGACTGTTACTAACAAAAGTATGCCGCCGACTAAGGTGGTGATAGTCTCGACTAAGGGTGCTGCTTCTTTTTTGTCGCGGCGGGCTAAAACGCTGACTATGGCGCTGTGAAAAGGCCCGTTGATGCCTCCGAGTAAAATAAATAAGAAACCGGGTATGACGTAGGCGTAGTTGTAGGCATCGACGGCGACACCGACTCCAAAGGCTGCGGCGATCGCAATTTGGCGCACCAACCCGAAGACTTTACTAATCAGAGTGGCGACTGCGACAATGCCGGCAATCCCTGCTAGGGAACGAGAGGGCTTCTGCGGTTCAGACACAAATAGTTACAAATGCTAGTGATAAAAGGCTTCACTAAGTTTAATAGCAAATCTGGAAAATCATAACATGAATTCAGAAAATTTCTATTCGGCATTACCTTTACTGGACAATTTTCTCAAGATTACCGATCTGGGTAATTTTGTTGATGTACCTGATGATTGGTACATTGTTGTCACAGATATTCGCGGTTCTACCAAAGCGATTGAAGCTGGAAAATACAAAGAAGTTAACTTATTGGGAGCTTGTTCGATCGCTGCTGTTTTGAATGTAGCAGGCAAAATAGAAATTCCCTTTATCTTTGGTGGCGACGGCGCTTCTCTGTTAATGGGGCCATCGCTTTTACCCGCTGCCCAGAAAGCTTTGCTTGCCACTCAACAAATGGCTAAGACTGAATTTGACATGGATTTGCGAGTTGGGGCTGTGCCGGTTAAAGTTGTGGTAGCAGCTAATTACCCGGTTAAAATAGCTAAGTTTAAAGTTTCCGAAAATTACAGCCAAGCTGTTTTTATCGGGGGCGGCTTAACCCGTGCGACTGAACTGATTAAAGACCCTGCTGCTGGTAATATTTACAGTATTAAAAATCAGGGCGTTTCAGAAACAGCCGATTTTTCAGGATTGGAGTGTCGGTGGCAGGATATTCCCAGCAAGTACGGGGAAATAGTAACGCTGCTGGTAATGGTGCGAGAAGATTTCGGTCAGCAGAGCCATCAATTTTATAGAAAAATTATCAAAAAAATTGAATACATTTACGGCAAGGAAAATTCTTTCAATCCTATCGATAGGGAAACTCTTAAATTGACCTTGAATAGCGCAAAGCTGATTAAAGAAACTCAAGTTAGGGCGAGCAGTGCTAGTTGGTTAGACCGCCAGATGTATTTATCAAAAATACAGTTAGAGACGGCGGTTGGTTCGCTGCTAATGAATTTGAAAGTTAAGACAGAAGAGTTAGATTGGGGAGTTTATAAAGATATTGCGATCGCAGCTACGGATTACCGCAAATTTGATGATATGTTGAGAATGGTAATTTCGGGCAATGAGTGGCGGCGAAAAAAATTGACGCGGTACTTGGAAAGGAATTACCGAGAAGGCAAGCTGGTTTACGGTTTGCACGTTGCTGACAGAGCGTTGATGACTTGTTTAGTGTTTGAACGCAACGGCCGCCAAGTACATTTTATAGATGGCGCTGATGGAGGTTATACTTTAGCTGCTAAGGATATGAAACAAAGAATGCAGGACTAATGTTTTTACTACAAATGTTTTATGCTATGATATTTCAATCTAAAATCTCAAATCTAAAATCGCATGACTGTGCTGAAACTTTATCACAATCCCCTCTCTACTAACTCTCGCCGCGTCTGGATTGCTTTGCTGGAAAAAGAGATTGAATTTGAATTAGTGCCGCTCAAATTAAACGGCGATCAATTTCAACCGGATTTTTTGGCAATTAGTCCTTTTCACCACGTCCCTGTTTTAGCTGATGGTGATTTTCACATCATAGAAACGCTGGCAATTCTTGATTATCTGGAAGCTAAGTATCCCGCGATCGCACTGTTGCCGCAGGATGCTAAGGATTTGGCGATCGCCCGCATGGTACAAATGGTCACAGTCAACGAATTGTCACCCGCAATGAGTCCTTTGGTACGCCAGACTTTCGGCGGCGCAGGAGACCCGGAGAAGCTGGAAAAAGGTCGCCAGCAAGTGGCGGCGGTACTGAGGTTTTTTGAGGATTTGTTGGGCGATTCCCTACGGGATAGCTTCGCTTCACGACCTTTTTTTGGCAACAGCAGCACGATTACCCTCGCAGATGTTGTGGCGGGTGTTTCCGTGCCTTGGCTGCCCGAACTAGGCGTGTCTTTGGACGATTACCCCAAATTGCAAGCTTGGTCGGAACGCTTAAATTCCCGCCCTTCTTGGCAGCAAACGCAAGCCAGTCCCGAACTTGTGGAAGCTTTTAAAGCGCAGATGAAACAGTTAATGAAACCTCAGCAAGGTTAGTTTTTGCAGAGATTTATTGCCGGAAATTTTGATTGATAATGTAGCCGCAGATGTGAGGCAGATAAACACAGATTAACGCAAATGCAATTCAAGATAAGTTTCATTTGTTGTAGCAGGTTTAATGGTCGATGATATCGTTTTCGGTAGCATCGGAATGATTTAACCACAGAGAACACAGAGTACGCAGAGGGAGAGAATATATATCTGAATCATTCCGCTGTTACCGGATTTGATATGACTAATGACTAATGACCAATGACCAATGACCAATGACTAATGACTAATGACTAACTTAATTTACAAATATCCGCCTTTATTACCAGGCACTTTAATCAAGCGGTACAAGCGATTTTTTGCCGAAATTGAATTAGATTCGGGAGAAATTATCACCGCGCACTGTCCGAATACTGGCCCGATGACTGGTGTTTTGATTCCGGGTAATCCTGTCCTAGTATCTGCCAGCGATAATCCCAAACGCAAGTTGGCTTATACTTGGGAATTAATTAAGGTTTGCGAGACTGTACCTGTTTGGGTGGGAGTTAATACTGGGCTGCCAAATCGAGCGATTAAATTAGCTTTGGAGTTGCGATTGTTTCCTGAGTTGGGCAATTACAGTTTAATTCAGCCGGAGGTTGTTTACGGTATCGATAAAAAAAGTCGTGTTGATTTTTGGCTGACTGGTGAGGAAAAACCGATTTTTCTGGAAGTGAAAAATACAACTTGGGTCAAAGATACATTAGCTTTATTTCCTGATACAGTGACGGAGCGGGGACAGAAACATTTGAGAGAGTTGATCGATGTGGTGCGGCAGGGTTCGAGGGCTGTAATGCTGTATTTTATTAATCGGGGAGATTGTACGGATTTTGCTCCCGGAGATAGTGCCGATCGCCTTTACGGACAATTGTTCAGACAGGCTGTGGCTGAAGGTGTGGAAGTTTTGCCTTGCCGCTTTGATGTGACGCCGGAAGGTGTGCGCTATTTGGGCTTAGCAAAAATGGATTTACTAACCGCTAACGGAAACTGAAGTGCTGGATCGACTGCTGGTTTACAGCACAAAACGAGAATTCTGATCGGCCACCGTCTCCGAGTTATATCGTATCCGGTTGCATAGGAAGGATGTTAACAGTTAACAGTCAACAGTTAACAGTTAACAGTTAACAGTTAACATCATGTATGAGTGCAACCGGAATTGATATTATGGAGGAACACTGGGATTTTTGTATTGATAAATTACTGATTTATGGAAGTTTGCAGCGACAGTGTATTGCTGCTTTTGCACGAAGTGATTATGACTTGAAAAAATTTCTAACTACCGCTCTAGTTGGTGAAAAATCGGGAAATTGATTCTTCTTTTAATGTTTGCTTAATAAATTACCTGTCAGTATCAGGCGATGTTTCGTACAATACAGTTATGTAGCATCTTACCAAAAAGAGCGATCGAACTATGGGAATGACCCTGACCGAAAAAATCTTAGCCAAAGCATCAGGCCGCACAAAAGTAGAGCCCGGAGAAAACATTTGGGTAGAAACAGACGTGTTGATGACCCACGATGTCTGCGGGCCGGGCACCATCGGCGTTTTCAAACGCGAATTCGGCGAAAATGCTAAAGTCTGGAATCCAGACAAAATCGTCTTAATTCCCGACCACTACATTTTCACCAACGACGAACGCGCTAACCGCAACGTCGATATTCTCCGCGATTTTGCCGCAGAACAAGGGATAAAATACTTTTACGACATCACAGATCGATCGGACTTCAAAGCAAATCCCGACTACAAAGGAGTTTGCCACATCGCCCTAGCCCAAGAAGGGCACACGCGGCCCGGCGAAGTGCTCTTCGGCACAGATTCCCACACCTGCAATGCCGGCGCTTTCGGACAATTTGCCACCGGTATTGGCAATACGGACGCGGCATTTATTATGGGAACCGGCAAACTGTTGATTAAAGTGCCGGCGACGATGCGCTTTATACTCAACGGCGAATTGCCCGATTATTTATTAGCAAAAGACTTGATTTTGCAAATTATTGGCGATATCAGCGTGGCCGGGGCTAACTACCGGACAATGGAATTTGCCGGCGATACAGTCGAACGTTTGACGATGGAAGAACGGATGACGCTGTGCAATATGGTAATCGAAGCTGGCGGCAAAAACGGCACGGTGGCTGCGGACAAAACCACCTTTGATTACGTTAATCCCCGGACTAATGTGCCCTTTGAGGCATTTTACACTGATGCTGATGCTAGTTTTTATAGCGATCGCACCTACGATGTCAGCAAATTAGAACCAGTCGTCGCCAAACCGCACTCCCCCGACAACCGCGAATTGGCCCGCAACTGCCGCGATGTCAAGATCGATCGAGTTTACATCGGTTCCTGCACCGGTGGCAAAACCTCCGACTTTTTGAATGCAGCCCGCATTCTCAAAGGAAATCAAGTCAAAGTTCCGACGTATTTAGTACCGGCCACTCAGAAAGTTTACGAAGATTTGTTTGTCACAAAATACGAGGGTCAAACCCTGTCGGAAATCTTCTTAGCAGCCGGCTGCATCGAACCTGCAGCGCCTTCTTGCGCCGCTTGTTTGGGTGGCCCGAAAGATACTTTTGGGCGGATGAACGAACCCGAAATTTGCGTGTCTACAACTAACCGCAATTTCCCCGGCCGGATGGGGAACAAAGAAGCGCAAGTTTATCTAGCTTCGCCTTACACGGCGGCCGCGTCTGCCCTGACTGGGTATGTCACCGATCCGCGCGAATTCTTGTGTTAGAAAGTAGCCCCTGGAAGGTGCGCAATGCGCACCCTACGAGATGAATGTAAGGTGCGCAGTGCGCACCCGGAGGCCCCTGGAAGGTGCGCAATGCGCACCCTACGAGATGAATGTAGGAGGCCCTGGAAGGTGCGCAATGCGCACCCTACGAGATGAATGTAGGAGGCCCCTGGAAGGTGCGCAATGCGCACCCTACGAGATGAATGTAGTAGCCCCTGGAAGGTGCGCAATGCGCACCCTACGAGATGAATGTAGTAGCCCCTGGAAGGTGCGCAGTGCGCACCCTACGAGATGAATGTAGTAGCCCCTGGAAGGTGCGCAGTGCGCACCCTACGAGATGAATGTAAGGTGCGCACTGCGCACCCGGAGACCCCTGGAAGGTGCGCAATGCGCACCCTACGAGATGAATGTAAGGTGCGCACTGCGCACCCGCAGAGATGAGTGTAAGATGCCCTATAAAAAAGTAAGAGGACGATATTAATGCCAAACTATCGCCGATTTTACCTTCCTGGTGGAACTTTCTTCCTAACGCTTGTTACCTACAATCGCACACCGCTATTTTCAGAGTCAGAAAATGTCTCGCGACTCCGCAACGCTGTAGCGGCGATTAAATCAGAACAACCTTTTGAAATTCTTGGGGCAGTTGTATTGCCCGACCATATCCATTTTTTGTGGAAATTACCTCCTAATGATACTGCCTATCCCAAACGTCTTGGACGGATAAAAGTTTTATTTACACAATCTTTGCGCGGTCAAGGAACTTTGCCTCAAAATGTCTCCTTTTCGCGTCGTAAGCGTCGAGAAAGTGATGTTTGGCATCGGCGCTTTTGGGAACATACTATCTGCGATGAAGATGATTTTGAACAGCATTTAAACTATATTCACTACAACCCTGTTAAGCACAATTTAAGTTCTTGTCCGCATTTGTGGTCTTATTCCAGCTTTAGCTTATGGGTTAAAAAAAATGTTTATTCAGTTGATTGGTGCTGTAGTTGTAATGGCAGAAAGCCAAAAATACTAAATTTTGATGCCATTTCCTATAGACTAGGAGAATAAATTCACAGGACTTACGTAAAAATTGGTTTGACGCGCTATAAATAGCGGTAAGGTGCGCACTGCGTACCCTACTTGAATAGGAGGAAACTTACCTTGAAAACACTATTTTTGGCTTGGCAAGACCCGGGCAGCAGTTCTTGGTTTCCGATCGCAAAATTGACATTTAACGGTAAAGAATACCAGTTCAATTATACAAATGGTGTTCTAGAAGCTCAACATAAGTGCAGGTTTGAACCCTTGCCATCTTTCCCTGATTTCAATAAGGTTTACACTTCACAAAAACTGTTTCCCTTGTTTTCCAATCGAGTGATGCCGCGATCGCGCCCTGACTACCCTGAATTTGTACAGTGGTTGAATATCCCTCAACACGAAGATGACCCAATTGCTTTATTGGCCCGCAGCGGAGGGAAACGGGTAACTGATAATTTTGAGGTATTCCCCTGTCCCGAACCGGATGAAAATGGACGTTACCGCATCCATTTTTTTGCACATGGACTGCGACACCTTCCCAAGCCGGCAATTGAACGGATTAATGGGCTTCAAGCGGGCGAACTTTTGTATTTAGCCCACAAATTTTATCCTCGTGGCTTGCTGCTTTGTACTGAAAATGACTGCATTGTAGGCTATTGTCCGCGCTATCTTTTGGAGGGTATTTTTCAAATTATCTCGCAGCATCCAAAATTAGTTCGCGTAGAAGTCGATCGCCTCAACCAACCCCCAACGCCGCTACAGTTCCGCTTGCTGTGCAAAATGACCGCCGATTGTCCGACAGACTTTCGCCCCTTCCAAGGTTGGAGATACCAGCCGTTTAGCAGTGATGTTTTAGCTGAAAGTGCGATGAGATAATCAGCAACAATAAGTAAAATTATCATCACAAAGTTACGGAAGAACCCAAGTTAATTATTCTGAATTGAATACAGAAAATTGCACAATTTATAAAAATAATTAACTAAATGTTGACATTTTTCCCCTAATGGAGTATGTTTGAGCTAATTTATCGATTCCCAATTCCGCATTCTCAGTTAATTCCATACAATTTCTAAAAATTAGAGCTATACATTGCTAATGCTTTGTATTAGGATTGTTGCGCGCTGCATGAAAGAAATTGGAACTCTAATTTTTAGAGCTAGAATTGGTCTGGGTGCGAAATTGACCTATCTAAAACTTCCGAAAGTGTGAGTATGAACAAAAAAATAAAGATTGGGGTTGCTGAAGCTTTTGGTACTTTTGTGTTGGTATTAGGTGGATGTGGCAGTGCGGTTTTAGCTGGAGACAAAATCGGATTTTTGGGAGTTTCTATCGCCTTTGGGCTGTCCCTCTTAGTCATGGCTTATACGATCGGGCCTATCTCTGGATGCCACATTAATCCCGCGGTAAGCGTCGGTTTAGTAGTTGCCAAACTGATCGATGCTGTTTTGCTTCCTTATTATATAGGAGGTCAGATTGTAGGCGGAATTTTAGGCGGTCTTGTTTTGTATGTGATAGCATCAGGAAAACCGGGTTTTGATGCGGCCGCTTCGGGATTTGCTTCCAACGGTTTTGGAGAACATTCTCCCACAGGTTACGGGCTTTTAGCAGCAGCTTTGACGGAAATTGTACTGACGGCTTTTCTGTTATTTACCATCATGGGTACTACCGATCCCCATTATCCCGTGGGTTTGGGCGGAATTCCCATCGGCTTGGTGCTGGTGTTGATTCACTTAGTCGGAATTCCCGTAACCAATACTTCAGTCAACCCGGCTAGAAGTATCGGTGTGGCACTTTTTCAAGGCGGATGGGCAATTCAACAGTTGTGGGCGTTTATTGTGTTCCCGGTGATTGGTGGAATTATCGGGGTTTTGGCTTATAATTTAATTAAAAACACGAGGGAAGAAATTTGATCTAGAATTAGAAACAGACTGGGTTTCTTGAACTTTTTATGCGTTGTAGGATTTATGAGAAAATTTAAGAAACTCGGTTTGTCTCACGCACAACTCGATCAAATTACAAATATTTGGTAAATCAGCCCGATGATTGTTATCGTGATGGGAGTCTCCGGTTCGGGAAAAACTACTGTTGGCAAGTTGCTGGCGCAATCTCTCAATTGGGATTTCAGCGATGCCGACGATTTTCACTCGCCAGCCAACATCGAAAAAATGAGTTTGGGCATTCCTTTAGAAGATGCCGATCGCCTGCCTTGGCTGTTGCACTTGCAAGCTACAATGGACAGGTGGCTGTTGGAAAATAAAAATGTCGTGTTAGCTTGTTCTGCCTTAAAAGCATCTTACCGCGAAATACTTTGCCGAGACCAGCAGCAAATGAAAATAGTTTATCTCAAAGCTTCTTTTGAGCTATTAACAGCCAGATTGAAAACTCGCGAAAACCACTACATGAAAGCAGACTTGCTGTCAAGTCAGTGCGCTACTCTCGAAGAACCAGAAACTGCAATTATTATAGATGCTTCGCAGCCGCTAGAGGTAATGGTGCGCCAGATTGAAAATTATCTAGTTTGCAGTTAATTTCCTACAAAAAACAGGTTCGACCGTTCGGACTTTAGTCTGCATAAAGAAAGACTAAAGTCCGAAGGATCGAACCTATTAATGTTTGGCGGGATGTTTTTTGTACAAATACAAGAAAGCTTCTACTTCAGCGGCGGTTGGTTGAGCTGCAATTGCTCCCGGCTTCATCGCTGTCATCGCACCCACCGCGCTTGCATAGGTGACAATTTGTTTTGCTATTTCTGAATCTGCTAAATTCTTAATTCCCTGCTTGCACAACTGTTGCACAAAACCAGCGACAAATCCGTCACCCGCACCTGTTGTATCCTCAACATCTACTGCAAAGACAGGGATTTTTCCTTCATTTTCCGACAAACAATAGGAGCAACCTTTATCGCCCGCTGTCACCAAAACGCCTTCTACAGAATCGAGGCGGTAGGTAATAGCTCCAGCATCGGTAGTTGCAAACAACCATTCGGCTTCTTCGTCAGATAATTTGAGAAAATCTACTTTTTTTAAGAGTTCTATAATGCGCGCTTTTGCTTCGTCGGGATTTGGCCAAAATACCGGACGCCAATTGATGTCAAGTATAATTTTAACGTCGTAACGTTCTGCTAGTTCGATCGCTCTTGCGATCGCCTTTCGACTTTCAGGATAAGCTAATTCTAAAGTGCCTAGCACTAAAAAATCAGCATTTTCAAACAGCACATCGGGTATTTGGGCGGCCAGGAGGCGAGTGTCGGCAAAATCCGCAGTATCCAATTTACCAAAACCGGCAAAAGATCGATCGCCCGCTTCAGTCCGCAACACATAAACTTGCCGCGTCGGCGCACTCGGATGCCGCTGCACTCCAGCGGTATCAACCCCTACTTCTTGCAATACCTGCACTAGGGAATTCCCCAACTCATCCCCACCCACAGCACCGATAAATGCCGCCTCAGTGCCCAATTTAACCAAAGCACAGGCAACATTAGCAGGAGCGCCGCCGGGATATGCCGTCCAAGATTCTACCTCTTCGAGAGATGCTCCTGGTTTGTCTGCTAAACAATCAAATAAAATTTCACCCAGACACAAAACGCGAGGATAAGTCATATTTATTTTTGATTTTGGATTTTTGATGTCACAGCAGCAGACAACTCAATAATTATTTTTAGCCCATCCGAAAAAAATGGCCAGCTATTTTTTTAATCGCTGCTCCCTATAATATCAGACTTGCTGATACCGGCAGTTACACGCTCAACGCACAAGTGCAGTGCGGGCGTATCAGCAGTTTTACGTACCAACATCTCCGGGTTTTTGGGCCCGGATTTCAGGTGCATTCAGGTAAAGCTAGCATCCGCCACCCCACGCGCCTGCTGGGCTGCTGGTGCGTCTTGCATAATCGCGCCTTCTTTTCCACGAAGCCGCGATTATGCAAGCGAGTTCGTGCTTGCACTGCGAAAAAGCAGCCGCAGCAGATTTAATTTTCTCTTCATACTCGATCGCTCATCCTCTAGAATTGTATATAGGTAAATATGCACACATAGGAAAAATTTATGAACGGGAGCGTCTCCAGCACCCCTGTCACCCTTTCGGACAGAGAATTACAAGTGGTAGAGTTAGTAGCGGCGGGATTGACCAATGAGAAAATCGCTGAAAAGTTAGAAATTAGCAAGCGTACTGTTGACAACCACATTAGCAATATCTTGAACAAGACGCCCGCTGACAATCGAGTTTCGCTGGTGCGCTGGGCCTTGCAGTGGGGGAAGGTATGTATGGAGAATATTAACTGCTGCCCTCTACCGGGGCCGATCGATAAAGAAGTATCTTAAATAGGGATTTTGGTTGGGGACAGGCAAAGTAATGATGCAAACGGCACAAGAAAAACAACTCCGCTATCAAATTCAATCGCCGGGATTGCCGCTGACGGTATATCGCGAAGTAGCAGCCCATTTGCGTCAAGTTGAAGGGGTGGAAATCGGTTTAATTCCGCAGCAGTCGCAGCGGTTTGATTACAGCGACAGCCAAATAGGAGGTTTGTGGATACAGTATCCTGAAGGCTTCGATTTGGTCGATCGCCAGCGGGTCGATCGCATTTTGGCTTATTATGGCGATCGTTACGGAGCTTGGGAATTATTAAGTCAGTAGTCAGTAGTCAGTAGTCAGTAGTCAGTTGTTAGTTGTCAGTAGTCAGTAGTCATTAGTCATTAGTCATTAGTCACTAGCTAAAAGTTAAGGACAGAGAACTAACGAATATAGAAGTTATTAACGGGAGCATCTCAGTTTAAGTATTGTATTAGTAGTGCTGTATAAAGCTCCAATAGCTTGTAAAGATAGAGCGGGACAATACTATACAATATCATTCAAATCTCAATGGAGCAATCCTGGACAATAGAATGTGAGAAACCCGATTTCTTAGATTTGGATGCGTCAGTTTTGTAAATTTCCTACGAGCAATGACCAACGACCAACGACTAATGACCAATGACTAATGACAACTAACAACTGCCAACTAACAACTAACAACTGCCAACTGCCAACTGCCAACTGCCAACTAACAACTGCCAACTGCCAACTGCCAACTGAAAACTGACTAAAAAAATGAGTGCAATTAAAACTTTACCGGGAACGCGGGATATTTTGCCCGCAGAAATTCAATATTGGCAAAACATAGAAGCAGTCGCTAGAACAATATTGCAAAAAGCAGCTTATCGAGAAATTCGCACGCCTATTTTTGAACAAACATCTTTATTTGAACGCGGCATCGGCGAAGCTACCGATGTTGTGGGCAAAGAAATGTACACTTTTAAAGATAAGGGCGATCGATCGACTACTTTGCGCCCAGAAGGCACCGCCGGAGTAGTGCGCTCTTTTATTCAAAACAGTTTGTACGCCGCCGGAGACGTGCAGCGTCTGTGGTATACGGGGCCGATGTTTCGCTACGAACGCGCCCAAGAAGGCAGACAGCGGCAATTCAATCAAATTGGCGTGGAAGTGTTGGGGAGTGCGAATCCACGGGCAGATGTGGAGGTAATTGCGATCGCCTGCGACATCCTGCAAGCGATCGGTTTAACCAACTTGCGACTAGATATTAACTCTGTCGGAAACAAGCAAGACAGACAAAATTATCGCCAAGCATTGATCGATTATTTTACACCGTACAAAGAGGAATTAGACGCGGATTCCCAAGACCGTTTGACTCGCAATCCGCTGCGGATTTTGGACAGCAAAAATCAGCGCACTCAAGAAATTGTTAAGGGCGCGCCGAGTATTTTGGAATATTTGGGTGACGAATCGCGAGATCACTTCGATCGAGTGCAGCAAATGCTCACAAATTTAGGAATTAGCTATCAGTTAAATCCCAGATTGGTGCGCGGTTTAGATTACTATACCTACACCGCATTTGAGATCATTTCCGACGATTTGGGAGCCCAAGCAACAGTTTGTGGAGGCGGCCGCTACGACGGTTTAGTCAAGGAATTGGGCGGCCCAGATACCGCAGCAGTTGGTTGGGCGATGGGAATCGAAAGGTTAATTATCCTGCTGCAAAAGTTGCAACCTTTACCCGCGCCGAAGTTAGATTTCTATTTGGTATCTAGGGGCGATAAAGCCGAACAGCAATCAATCTTGTTAGCGCAAAAATTGCGGGCTGCTGGGTTTAGTGTTGAGATAGATTTGAGCGGCAGTGCGTTCGGAAAACAGTTTAAAAGAGCCGACAGAAGCGGTGCAGTTGCTTGCTTAGTTTTGGGTGATGCGGAAGCTGAAAATGAGACTGTACAATTGAAGTGGTTGGCGAGTGGTGAACAAAGTGCGATCGCCCAATCGGAACTGTTAGCAATGACAGAGGAACTCGCACAGAAAATAAAAGCTGTGTAGGGCGATCGAATCGCCAACAAAAGATGGCCGGCCCGCACCATCCACTACCCCTAAATTCCTCTTTTCTCGTTACCAGGCTCAGCCTGGCAACGCAGATCCAGAGGCTCTGCCTCGTCATTAAGCCATTAACATGAATCCCAAAAACCAAAAGATATAATTTAAATATTAAAACATTTAACCTCAGATAAACTATGTCTTTAGCAACTAAAAACCCTGAAACAAAACTCACAATCACCTGGCCGCTACTCCCAGAAGATTTTCAACTACCAGATGACCCCGTGGAAGACGAAAGCCAACCATTATTAGCCTCCGCTTTGCGCCAACCGCTAACAGTATTTCCTGAATTAATGCGGGATGCCTTAATAGTTTCTAATTTTGCCCTTTGTGCCGGAATTAGTTTCCCAGGTTCAAGCAGCGACGAACAGCGCATTATCTGCAAAGCACCCGATTGGATGTACGTAAAACCAGTAAATCCCAAAAATGTCTCGCAAGTCCGCCGCAGTTACACGCCGCACACCGAAGGAACCATCCCGCAAATCGTGATGGAATTCCTCTCAGAAACCTACGGGGAAGAATACTCTGTTGAGTTTACCTCGCGGGTGGGAAAGTGGTATTTTTACGAGCAAGTAATCAAAGTCCCCAGGTACGTTATTTTTCGAGCAACTACCGCTCATTTAGAAGTTTACGCTTTAGAATCGGAGCGTTACAACTTGCAAAAAACCGATGAAAACGGACGTTATTGGATACCGGGATTAGATTTGTTTTTAGGAGTTTGGGAAGGAACGCACGAAGCAAGGACAGGCTGTTGGTTGAGGTGGTGGAATGCAGAAGGCAAGTTATTGCTGTGGTCGGAGGAAAGAGCCGATCGCGAAAAACTCCGCGCTGAAAGATTGGCCGAAAAACTGCGTCAAGCCGGGATTGAGTTAGATGACGAAGAGTGAAATATTAACCGATCGGTCGAATTCGATCGTGTTGTGGTACGATCGCACTCTTGTAGTGCGGGCATCCCGCCCGCCCTTGGCTAACTTTACACTCCTATGTTAATCGAACGTCTCCAGCCGATCGCCTGGACAACAAAACCGCAACTCATATCCTTATTTTCTGGTTGCGGCGGCATGGATTTGCCATTCCACCAAGCCGGATTTGAGGTAGTTTGGGCGATCGACTCCAATCAATACGCCTGCAAAACATTCAGCCGAAACATCGCCGATGTCATCATCAACGACAGCATAGAAAATATAGACATTGCACAAGTTCCCGAAGCTGAAATATGTATAGGAGGGTTCCCCTGTCAAGATTTCTCCCTAATTTGGAAGCGCCCCGGCCTTGAAGGAACCAGAGGCAATTTATACACATATTTTCTCGATTTTGTCAACAAAAAAAAGCCCAAAGCTTTTGTCGCAGAAAATGTCAAAGGTTTATTAAGCGCCAATAACTATCAAGCAATCAAACAAATAATTTCCGACTTTGAAAGTATCGCACCAGGTTACTTAGTTAAACCTAAACTTTACAACTTTGCCGATTACGGAGTTCCGCAATTTCGGCAAAGAGTGTTATTAGTTGGCATTCGGATGGATACAGGATTTAACTTTGTGCATCCTCAGCCAAAATACGGACAAAATCGCCAAAATCCTTATCGAACTGCGGGCGAAGCGCTCAAAAATGTAGAAACTGTTATTGACAATAACAAACATCATAAAATTCATACCAGAACCGTTGAAATTTTAAATCGAATTAAACCGGGAGGCAATTTCTCTGATATTCCCAAGGACAGTCCATACTATGTCAAAGGCATGATCAGTCACGTTTATCGGCGAATTCATCCCGATAAACCATCATCGACAATTATTGCTGGTGGCGGTGGCGGAACTTGGGGTTATCATTATTTAGAACCCCGTTCTTTGACAAATCGCGAAAGAGCAAGATTGCAAACATTTCCCGATGATTTTGTTTTTGAAGGTTCTACTACTGAAGTGCGGCGGCAGATTGGCAATGCAGTGCCGCCGCAGGGAATTGCTGCTGTTGTCGAGTCTTTGATTCCGCTATTTAAGGGGGATTATCCGCAAGTTAATTTATATGAAATGAGTCAAAAGTTGCAGGGGATGTCTATTCAAGAGCGATTAAAATTGGCTGAATTAGAACTTACTGAAAACAGTTTACAATTAACCAGTAGTTTATAGTATAGTAAGTAAAATATTTTATTCATTAACAGTCCTGGACGCATAAATACCAAAGAAACCGGGTTTTTCACCAGTGTCAAAGCCTCAAAAGCAGTAGTTTCGTAAAAAACCCGGTTTCTGGGCCCATGCAAGTCCTACACAATATATCAGGAGCCCCAGTTTTTGGGCCCATGCAAGTCCTACACAATATATCAGGAGCCAAAGTAAATAATACAGTTTGTCAAAGGCTATTACACCGATTTTAAATTGCCCAGCAACTTCGATATTCCCGATCGATTACAGCAAACACTTCGCACGGTTTGGGACAGAAAGTATCGTAATTTATACGAAAGAGGCGGAAACAGCGATGTAGAAGAAGCTTTTGTAGAAGTAATGACAGCCTTTGGAATGCCTAATGATGCAATATCCCATCAGCGATATGTCTATATGGCTTATGGAATAGCATTGGCAGCTAAACCGACTATTAAACATTACTTTCCTGAAGAAAATAAGACTGATATCATTCAAGGAATTGTATCTTGTTGGCTAAAAGATGGCGGTGAAATTCCAGAAACTTGGGCTGATACCTTGTTTCCTAATATCAACAAAATTGGAAAATATCAAGCTACTGACGAAGCTTATAATATTTTCTACGGCTTGATGCAAACACTCAACACCAAAACAGCCTATAATGCCATCTTAGATATTATGTATGATGCTATTACCGGTGATGCAATTTCTGGTTTTACTGAAGCCCGACGAGATATGTTTAATTGGTGGTTGATTGAGGTAAATCCTGCTGCCTATTGTTTAAAGTTGCCATCTACTTTATATTCAGTAAAATCGGATTCTCAGCCGCTGAGTAAGTGCGGTTAAGTAATGACGGAAGTAATATGTGGAAATTCAGCTTTCGGTCGCTAATCAGGCACCATCAAACCCTTCAATATTCTCCCCTTCTCCTCCTCCCTCAACCCCTTAGACTGCACCAAAACCCCAAATCCTCCCAAACCCATCGGATCGATCGCTCTATGCAAAGCCTCCCTGCGCCGCAAAAATGTTGCCACATCCAACACTTCCGCATCATTTGTGGACAAAGAAGCAAGGCGATCGCCCAAACCCAACGCCATCAAAAACAAAGCCTGCTGAGTAAACCCTACCACATCCAAACCGCAGAATTCACCCTGCTTTTCCAACGCCGTAAAATTAACATGAGCCGTTAAATCCTGCCGCCCCACATTAATATAAGGATTGTTGTGATATCGGTGGCGGTAATAACACTGTAGCGTCCCCTCGCTGCGCCTCGGATTGTAATAGCGGTGCGCCGGATGTCCGTAATCAATTGTCAACAGATATCCCCGCTGCAACTTTGCGGCAACTGTTTTTATCCAGTCCAAAGCTGCTAAATTGACTTCGCTGCGATAACCATCTGCATAGACAGTCGCTGACAAATCTATTTCCAATAAATCAAAATATTCGGCAATTTTAGAATTAGAAATTTCGTCGGATACTTCAATAAACTTGCTTCCAGATTCTTTGTTTTCTTCTTCGTCGGCGGCAACATAAATTTCCCTAATTTGCCCTTCTTTTACGACAAATTGATGTACGGGAAAAGCATCAACTAACTCGTTAGAAAAGAAACAACCGACGATAGAGTTATTAGCTATTTCATCCCAGTTGCACCATTTAATGTTTTTAAATTTGGCTAAATTTTGCTGCTGTTCCGCTTGCAAAATAGGGGATATTTCAACAATAATGTATTCTAAAACTTTAAATAAATCGGGATATTTCCGTTGCAGGTATTGCAGCAAATGTACGGCAAATGTTCCCAGCCCAGCGCCCATTTCTACGATAGTAAAATGATGAGGTTTGCCGATAATTTGCCACATTTCCACAAATTGCTCGCCCAAAACTTCGGCAAAGTCTGCACTCCAGTGAGGCGAGGTGATAAAATCGCCTTGTTTGCCGATCGGCGGGCGATCGCCATTATAATAACCATACTGCGGGTGATATAGTACCAAATCCATATATTCCGCAAAGGTAATGCGCCCCTGTGGAGTCGCTGCAATTCTTTCGCAGATTAAATCGCAGAGTTCGGGGTTACTGTCATTGATATCTGATTGCTGGGATGTCATAATTAAATTAAAGTTAATGTTATTTTATTTATGAAATAAAGATTTTTTTTAACCGCAGAGGGCGCAGAGGACACAGAGGAAGAGAAAAGACAGAGGTTTTGATTGATGTTCGGAAATTTGGGGTTGCTATACATGACTTACGCAGAACTTTTGTATATTATTAAATCATTATTTTTTGAATGCTTACAAACTCAGGTAATTTTTCATCACCCTCTTCTTCTTGTAAACAAAGTGCAATAACTTCTTTGATATTGGCAATTAACTCATCAATAGTTTCTCCTTGACTGTAACAGGCTTTTAGCTGTGGAACTTCCCCGACATAATAGCCATCTTCATCTCGTTCAATAATGACGTAGAACTCTCGCTTGCTGACATTCATCCTGCAACCTCTTTGTTCTTGAAATTTTATAATATGATTATTAACAGTAAGGGCTTTAGTTCTACTCGTTTAATAACTAAAGCCCTTAATGCTAACAGTGGCTTTACCGATCGACCGAACCCATGATAATATCGATACTACCCAGGATCGCCACCAAGTCCGCAATCTTTACACCGCGCACGATGTGGGGCAAAATCTGCAAATTATTGAAATCAGCAGCCCGAATCTTCCAGCGCCAAGGAAATGTACTATCATCGCCGATAATATAGATTCCCAACTCACCCTTGCCGCTTTCAACCCGCACGTAATGTTCGCCCTTGGGAATTTTGAAAGTTGGGGCTACTTTTTTGCCAATAAACTGATAGTCGAAACTGTTCCACTCAGATTTTGGCCCGCTTTCTAAGCGCTTGGCTTCCAAGTTTTCGTAAGGGCCGCCGGGGAGTCCTTTCAAGGCTTGATAGAGGATTTTAACTGACTCGCGCATCTCGCGAATTCGGACTAAGTACCTGGCCAAACAATCGCCCGCTGCTTCGGTACAAACATCCCACTCGAAGTCGTCGTAACATTCGTAATGGTCAACTTTCCGCAAATCCCAATTCACGCCGGAACCGCGCAGCATGGGGCCGGATAGTCCCCAGTTAATCGCTTCTTCGCGGGAGATTGTACCCAGGCCTTCAATCCGGCGGCGGAAGATAGGATTGTTGGTGATTAAACGTTCGTATTCGTCAATTTTTGGCAGGAAGTAATCGCAGAAGTCTTCGCACTTATCTACCCAGCCGTAGGGTAAATCTGCTGCTACTCCGCCGATGCGGAAATAGTTGTTGTTTACCATGCGGTAGCCGGTGGCTGCTTCCCACAAATCGAGAATTGGTTCGCGATCGCGCATAGTATAGAAAAATGGAGTTTGCGCGCCCACGTCGGCCAAAAACGGCCCTACCCACATCAAGTGGTTCGCAATCCGGTTCAACTCCAGCATGATTACCCGAATGTAACTCGCCCGCTTGGGGACAGCAATATTGGCTAACTTTTCCGGTGCATTGACTGTCACCGCTTCGTTAAACATCCCCGCAGCGTAGTCCCAGCGGCTGACGTAGGGGACGTACATCACGTTGGTGCGGTTTTCGGCAATTTTTTCCATGCCGCGGTGTAGATAGCCTAAAACAGGCTCGCAGTCCACTACATCTTCGCCGTCCAGAGTGACAATTAACCGCAGTACCCCGTGCATGGATGGGTGGTGCGGCCCCATGTTGAGCACCATTGGTTCGGTTCTTGTCTCAATTCTTGACATAATAATTGGTAATTGGTAATTGGTAATTGGTCAGTGGTTAGTGGTCAGTGGTCAGTGGTTAGTGGTTAGTGGTTAGTGGTTAGTGGTTAGTGGTCATTAGTCATTGGTCATTGGTTATTGGTTATTGGTCATTAGCAAAAAACTCTCTAACTGACAACTGACTACTGACAACTGACAACTGACAACTGACTACTGACAACTGTTGATTTTTGTTTCGCTTGTATAGATTATGAAGGATATCGAGCCGTCTGAGAAGGAGACTCCTGCATCAGATGTGAGTATTGAGGCTTATCACGTTTCTGTTTTGGCTAGTGAATTAATTGCTGGTTTAGCTGTGCGTCCGGGCGGGCGCTATTTGGATGCGACGCTTGGGGGCGGCGGACACACGAGTTTGATTTTAGCGGCGGCGGCTGATGTGAGTGTGGTGGCGATCGATCGCGACGAAGAAGCCATCCGTTTTTGCGCGGCCCGATTTGCTAACGATCCCGTCGAGTTTTGGCACGGCAATTTTGCTGAATATCAGTCTCAAGAGGCCACATTTGATGGTATCATAGCAGACTTGGGCGTTAGCTCGGCTCAGTTCGATACACCGGAACGCGGCTTTAGTTTTCGCCACCCTGCTAAGTTAGATATGCGTATGAACCAGCAGCAATCTTTGACGGCCCAAGAGATTATCAATCATTGGGAAGAAGTTAAACTAGCAGATATTATTTACAGATACGGCGAGGAGCGATTGTCGCGGCGCATTGCGAGGCGGATTGTCGCACAACGTCCTTTTGAAACTACTACAGAACTTGCAGGGGCGATCGCCAGCAGCTTCCCACCCAAGCAGCGCAACGGTAGAATCCATCCCGCCACCCGCACTTTCCAAGCTTTGAGGATAGCCGTCAACTCCGAACTCGCTTCTTTAGACACTTTTCTTAAGGAAGCGCCAAAGTGGCTAAAACCCGGTGGGAGAATTGGAATTATTACTTTTCACAGCCTCGAAGACAGACCGGTCAAGCACCAACTCCGAGGAACAGACTGTTTGCAGGTACTGACAAAAAAGCCGATCGTGCCACAATCGGAAGAAGTAGCTAGAAATCCCCGCTCTCGTTCTGCTAAGCTCAGACTGGCAGAAAAATTAACTTGATTCGACACTAAGGCGAGTAAAGCACGAGTTCCAAACCAAGGCGGGGTCTGGTAAGACCGATCCCGGATGCCAGTTCCCAATATCCTTGCGGTATCACTAATATGGCACTAACCTATAAAACCCGAAGTCCTGATGCTGATTCGGCTCCGCTGAATCAGCCAAGGGTACTTGACAAGCTAGTTTTAGACCCGATCAATTCGCCTAGGAGTAAGGGATAGCATGAGTCGGGGAGATGGAAGCAAGCTGAAACTAATGGTGGTCGATGACGAACCCGACAACTTGGATTTGCTGTACCGGACGTTTCGACGCGAATTTCAGGTTTACAAAGCAGATAGCGCCCTCAGCGCCCTGTCCGTTCTAGACGAACAAGGCGAAATGGCGGTGATTATATCTGACCAGCGGATGCCAGAAATGAATGGCACCGAGTTTTTGGGGAAAACAGTCGATCGCTTTCCTGATACGATTCGGATTCTGCTGACTGGATACACAGATGTTGAAGACTTGGTAGAAGCAATCAACGCAGGTCAAGTTTTCAAATACATCACCAAACCGTGGAATCCAGAAGAACTGAAATTAGTTATCAATCAAGCGTCCGAAACTTACAAATACTACAAGCAGCGCAGTGTTGCACTGCGCCGCGCTTTACGCAAGGAATCTCTGTTCAATGAGGTGATGAGCGTGATTCGCGGGTCGCTAGATTACTCTAGTATGGTACAAACTATTGTTCAAACCGTAGGCCAAACTTTTGAGGCCAACTATTGTATGCTGCGGCCGGTAGAGGGCGAGAGACTATTACCTAGTACCTTCCCCTACCAAGCCCAAGCGACGGAATCCAGCAGCTTTTCTTTTGATGAAAATTTGCTGGTTCAAGCCGTAGCCACCCGCCAAACTCAAGTCAACAACAGTGGCGGTGATGGTAACTCGGTTGAGATTGCTGTGCCCCTGACTTATCAGCAAGACTTGCTGGCGGTACTGGCCCTGTGTCAGCAAGGTGGCACTAACCCTTGGTCGGCAGAAGATATAGAGTTAATAGAAGGTGTAGCAGCTCAAGCTGCTCTGGCCCTTTCTCAAGCTAAGCTCTATCAGCGCACTCTGGATTTAGCTAACCAGATGCAGAATGAGTTGGAAGTGGCCCGCCAAATCCAAACAAACTTGTTGCGCCAAAGTTGGCCTGATTTTGAAACCGTAAGGGTGCAAGCTTGTTGCTATCCGGCGCGGGAAGTTGGCGGTGACTTTTTTGAGGTCTACGTCCACTCGCAAGGGGATATTTGGATAGCGGTGGGTGATGTTTCCGGTAAAGGTGTTCCGGCTGCTCTATTTATGGCTAGCGCGATTTCGGTGATGCGGCGCGAACTTTCTCAAGAAATTTCTCCCGAGCCCGATCGAGTGATGCAGAATATGAATAGTAGTATGGCTGACGACCTGATCGGCAACAACCATTTTATTACAATGGTTGTAGCTCGTTACACTCCGTCAACGGGACACTTGGCTTTTGCTAATGCTGGTCACATTTACCCGATTGTTTGGTCGAATTCTGACGTGAAAGCTCAGACTGCTAGGGGTTTAACGCCAGCAGAGCCGAATTTCTTGAAAGCTCGCGGCATTCCCTTGGGGATACTGCCAGTTTGGAAAGGTAAAGCCGGTGCGATCGAATTAAAGTCAGGAGATGTATTTCTGCTGACGAGTGACGGGATTACTGAAGCTAGCGTGACCACTCCGGCGATCGCAGGGGGCGAAGCAACCCGTTCTATGCTACAACAAGAAGGGCTTTGGCAACTCTTGATTGAGGAACCAGGTTCCATCAACTTGGACAATTTGTTGGCCTACATCCGAGCTGACAATCCCATTCAGGAAGATGACCAAACCATACTTTCTCTGGAAGTTCTCTGAATCTGTCAGCTATCCCGACAATCATAGTCGGGGGCTTTGGGTCTTAAAAACTCCAGCCCTCGGTTGACAGCCTACAGATTAACACAGAGAACGCGGGCGACAGGCAAAAGTTACAGAACTAGCGCGTCAGTGGCTAACTCTTAATTGATGCTTCTTGGTGAATGCTTTCGGCGAAAGTCTATTGCCTCGATCGCCCAGTATTGAGTATCCTTCATGTAGCGACAAGTATTAACGCCAAATTTATTCGGCGTGTTGTATTTCATCCCTGGTCAGAAGACACGGGTTTCCAAACTTACAGGATTTTTTTATGAATACTGAGCTTCAGGTACCAAGCGACTTGCGGTTTTTAACAATTGTTGAAAATTGGTTGCTGAGCAGTTTGGAAGTTGAGCTAGGAGAGCATATCGATTGGCCACGTCAGTCGAATCGTTTGCGCTTGGTGTTAGCAGAAGCCTATTCTAACGTGATCCGCCACGCTCACAAAGATCAACCCAATTTGCCGGTGTTAATTCGCTTGAATTTAAAAAATCGGGATATTGGTTTAGAAATTTGGGATTATGGTAAAGGTTACGAAATGGACACTTACAGTCCCCCGAGGCCCGAAGCGAAGCAGGAAAGCGGCTATGGCTGGCTGATTATGAGCAGACTGATGGATCGGGTGGATTACAGTTTGCAACTAGACGGCCGCAATTGTCTGAAGTTGGAAGCGAGTTTGCCAGAAAAATCTTAATTGGCCGTTAGATTGTGTCCGATGGTCGATTAACTGCAATAAGCAAAGTTTGTAGTGCGGACTAAAGTCCGCACTACAAACTGTTTTTATTATGGTAATTGACGGGCGGCATTCTAGCTATTTTGACCATTTTGTCTGCCAAAGAAACGGGGTTTTTCGAGAGTTCGCAGCGCTTCACCGGAGATTTGGCGAAAAACCAGATTTCTGCCTCAGTGACGCACAAATATCGAGCTATGATATCGTTTCCGGTTGCATCGGAATAATAAAATCGAGTCAACAGTTAACACTCAACCATTCAGTTTTTCGACCCGCCCTCTTAACTTAACAGTCAACAGTCCACAGTCCACAGTCCACAATCACCTGACCGTACAACCGGAATTGATATGACGCGCGATCGACAGATGAAACCCCAATATTCAATTTAAATATGAAACTTATTAAACGTTGAATTTTTTATGGGGTCGCAGATTTAGCAATTCTTGGGCTGAAGCTAACAGCTTGACGGTGACAGAAAAGATTTCTCGGTCAGAATTGAGCACGAACAGCCATCCGACATTAACACCAAATACGGAAGTTTTCACCCAGCCGCTGACATGAACTTCAACTCGATCATCTTCTAAAATTTGGCTGATACCTTGCTGCGGTTCGAGCTGCATTCCTCGCGCTTCTGTTTTTAGATAAGTGGCGATCGAGCTTTTACCGATAATTGGCTCTTCAAAGGGCGCGTGCAGAACTCCATCCTCAGCAAACAAATTAGCAGTCTCTTCAAAATTGCCTGAATTTAAAGTTTCAAAATATTGCAGTACCACTGGCTTTGTGATGCCAGCAATCTCGATAGAGCGAGTTAAAATAGGTCTAGTTGTGGCAGTCATAAAATAAATGATTTGAAAGGAATGAATCTACTTTAATCATTATGTTTGTCGCAGCAAATCCCTCAAAAGATATAGGTAGGGCTAGGGATAAATTCTCTGAAGAAAAAGAGTAACATCCAGCAATCTCAAATCTCAAATTGTATACACCCACACACTTAACTTGTTCCCTGGCTGGGTCTGGGAACAGAGGTCTAGAGGCTCTGCCTCGCTTGTTGCAAAAAAAAGGAGACAGAGCCGATCGATCTGCGTTACCAGCCACTACTGGTAACGAGTAAACGAGTAGTCCTTAAAATCTAAAATCTAAAATCAACTAAACCCAGACACTTTTAAAGTATCTGGGTTTCTGTGCAAGTCTGTTTGACAAACGCCAAACAGAATATTCTATTTGCGGATCAGGTTGAGCAATTCTTTAGGAGAGGCCAACAAGTCGATCGCCACAAAGAAAATTTGACCTTGGGGATCGAGCAAAAACCGCCACGCAATGTTCATACCCACATTCGAGCCGAACCAAGGAGTTTCGACTTTACCCGTAACTTTCACTTGGCGGTAGCCATCTTCTGCAGGCTCGGACATACCTTCTTGGGGCATCATTTTCAGTCCGATGCACTCTTCCCGCATATAGTTGAGGATAGCTTCGCGACCGACGATCGGCTTTTGGAAAGGAGGTTGCAGAGCGCCTTCTTCGGCAAATAAACCGACGGCTGGGGTGAAGTCGAAGGCATTCATGTAGTCAATGTAGCTGAGCACGGTCTGCTCGCTGATACCCTTAATCTCAGTTTTCACCCGCTCTGCTACTGCGGTGGGAGTGCTGCGGGGGGCAGCTCGTTTGCCGTACTCTTGGCTGAAATCTGGATCGTAGCCCATGTGAACTACCGTGTTGCGAAGTACGGTAATTTGTTGACCCGGATCGAGTTTTTTGATGGTTTCGAGAACTGCGGTGGCTTCGGGAGACATTTGATAGCCTGTAGGGATGGGGGCGACAAGGCCCTGTTTCATCATTTGTCCCAATTCGTACCAGAAACCGAGTTTGGTGTTGACGCGCAAGGATGTGTAAATCCGACCGATTGTGGTGTCGGCGTTGCTGGCCAGGTCAAACATGGTTTTGCTTTGATCGGCAGGCGACATTTGCTTGATTTCGGTGAGAACGCCTTCGACTAGCGCCATGCTGGCTACTCCGGGAGCTGCTGCGGTGATGGAGATGCCCATTTCAGTGTAGGCATACCAGAGGAGTGCGAGTTGGTCTTCGACGCTGAGTTTGTAGAATGCTTCCGTGGTAGCGGGAACAGCGCTCGCAATCTCGGTGTTTGAGAAAATTGATTGAGCTGATTGAATACTAACTGCCATGTGTATGCTGTGGGATTCGCTGTTGGTTTTACTTGCCGACTTGAATAGACGAACCCATTTCTCCTTTGATTACATTATGTAACGTTTTTGAGCTTTTTGAGTTCAAATTTATAAATATAAAGATTGTGAAAGTATTATCGATTCTTTCCCCAAAGATCCTCTTAAAATTACTAGACTTATTGCACATTTTATGCTGCGGTTGCTAATTCTATGAAAATATCAATTAATCGCGATCGCATTCAGCAAAAAGCCCTAGAGTTGGGATTTCACAAAGTGGGAATCGCCTCAGCAGACGCGGATGTCGATATAGAAAAACAAAGATTGCAAGCTTGGCTGGACAAGGGTTATCAGGCGGATATGGCATGGATGACCAACCCGAAACGCTCCGATATTCGATCGCTCATGCCAGATGTCAAGTCATTAATATGTGTTGCCATTAACTACTACACGCCCCACCAGCGCCCCGAAAATTCCCTGTTGGCGGGGGGGGACGGTGCAGCGGTCGAATATGCTAAGATTTCTCGCTACGGTTGGGGGCGGGATTACCACAGAATTTTGCACAAAAAACTCAAGGTTTTGGCAAATTGGGTGCGATCGCAAAGCGAGGGAATTGAAGCGCGCTATTATGCTGATACCGGGCCGGTTCAGGATAAAATGTGGGCGCAGCGTGCAGGAATTGGCTGGATTGCCAAAAATGGTAATTTAATTTCGCGAGAATACGGTTCTTGGGTGTTTTTGGGCGAAATCTTGACTAATTTGGAGTTAGCGCCGGATGCTCCCCATACTGAACATTGCGGTAGTTGCACTCGCTGCATTGATGCGTGTCCGACGGGGGCTATTACTGAGCCTTTTGTCGTGAATGCCGATCGGTGCATAGCATATCATACGATCGAGAATCGAGCCGAAAAACTCCCCGACGAAATAGCATCTAATTTACAAGGTTGGGTTGCCGGTTGCGATATTTGTCAAGATGTTTGTCCTTGGAATCAGCGATTTGCTCAACCAACAGATGTTACAGAATTTGAGCCTTATCCTGAAAATATAGCGCCGACACTTGCAGAATTAGCCGACATTTCCGACGAAGAATGGAACCGCAGATTTACAGCTTCGGCGCTGCGGCGAATTAAACCGGAAATGCTACGTAGAAATGCCAAAGCCAATCAAATTAATAGTCATTAGTCCTTAGTCAGTGGTCATTAGAGCTAATATATTAGACAAGATTGTACTCATTTCCCAATTATCTTGAAATACCTCTGCGTTTATCTCTGTTTATCCGGCTTACATCTGCGATTTATGTATCAATGAACGATTTATGCAATCTTGTCTGTTATATTCTAGAATGCAGTAAATCATCCCAATATAAAATATAAAATAGTATGATTCTCTATTCCTTATTTGCTGTTGTCCAATGACCAAAGTAATTATTTTTGATTTTGACGGTACTTTAGCAGATACAATCGATATTCTTCTGAGCATCACCAACCGTTTGTCAGCAGAATTCGGCTTTAAGTCTGCGACAAAAGAGGAACTCGCTCAACTGAGCAACTTAAATTCTTGGGAAATTCTTCGTTATTCTGGCATTTCCCTCTTCAAATTCCCGATGCTGATTAGAAAATTGAGATCTGAATTACGCAGTGAAATTTCAGACGTTCAATTATTTCCGGGAATTAAAGAAGTTTTGCTGGAGTTGAAAAGACGAGATTTTCAACTGGGTATTATCACATCTAATTCCCGAGAAAATGTCTTAGAATCCCTGGAAAATAACAGTTTGCAAGATATTTTTACGTTTATTTACTCAGGTTCAACTTTCGGGAAACATAAAGTTATTAACAAATGGCTCAAAAAAGAAAAAATCAATCCTCAAGAAGTCTTTTATGTGGGAGATGAGATTAGAGATATAGACGCTGCTAGAAAAACTGGAATTAAAATAATTGCTGTAGGTTGGGGTTTTAATTCTCAGGAGGTTTTGGCCCTACACCATCCCGATTTTTTGATTGAACGACCCCAGCAATTGATCGAGATTATGAGTAATCTGGGAAGAGTGTAAAGTATTGTAAATAAACATTTCAAAATTTAAAGTAGTAAAAACTTTATGTCAGAACCGATTGAAAAAATGAATTGAGGCTGATATAAATGTGAAGGATAAAGATTTACTCGATCGCTCAAATAAAGAGGAACAGTATTATGTCAGCATTTGAAACCTTCTTGACTTTTAGCTTGGCTTCCACTTGCGCGGTAGCTACTTTGGCAACTTGGTTGCGTTTCACCTATCCGCCTTCTGTTAAACGCAATTAATTGGATTATTTTTGAAGTTGGTATGAGAAATCGGGTTTTTTAACGTGATGGATAATTTGCCAAAACCCCGTTTCTCTGCAAATGTTTTGCCATCCCATAGATATTTTCCCAGAAACCGGGTTTCTTAGATTTTGCAGAAACCGGGTTTCTCTCGATTTTTTTTGCCATCCAGCAGATATTTTCCCAGAAACCGGGTTTCTGAGACTTTGCGTCATTTCCCGAAAGAAACAATAATTTGTTAGTCTCCTTCGCCCAGTTTCAGTGCGGCTAAAACGGCTTGCTGGCTAACTGCTTGGTAAATTTTACTAAAATGCTGCTTGAGTGCGTCAGAGGCGGGGGAAGATTTGCTACTGGTTGCTGTTGGGTTGGTTGCGAGGGGAATCGGGCCTAAAATATCTAAGACTGTTTCGCTGCTGGGCGGCGGCACAATTACGACTAAAGATGATTCTAGCTGCTGGTTGTATTCCCAAAAGCGATCGACCTTCGGCAATTTAGAATTCGCAGTCGGGGAATTTTTGCCGGAGTTGAGTTGAGAATTTTCCTCTCCTTGGGTACCCCGTGTCTGACGCAAAGCTGTCAAGATTTGCTCTTTGGTTCTTCCCCGCAGTTGAAAGAGTACAAAGGGGTCTTCTCCGAAGCGATCGCCCAATAAGTAGTATACTGCACTGATGTGCTTGCAAGGATTTTTGGGGTCTGGACAGGTGCAGCGCGATCGAATATCAGATAAACTTAACGGAAATAGCGTTTTTCCAGCCGCTGCAAATACATCTTCAATATTGTGCGGCATTTCTCCTGCTAATAATTTAGCCGAAAAAACCGCTCTTTGGGACATATTTTCAATCACATAATCCCAATCTTCATCGCTCAATGTATCAAGCCCTAGAGAAACCTGATAGGGTTTGGGGTCTGTTCCTTGAACGATAGCAATTACTTCTTGGTTAGGGAATTTAATGCTGAGAACTTTACCTTCGCGCGCGTATTGCCAGCCGCGTTCTAAACGCTTTTTGAAGCGGTAGGTATTGATTAAATCGAGCCACTGTTGTGTCCACCATTCTCTGTCAATCATAAGGCGAAGGAAGAAGGAAGAAGGAAGAAGGAAGAAGGAAGAAGGAAGAAGGAAGAAGGAAGAAGGAAGAAGGAAGAAGGAAGGAGGAAGGAGGAAGAAGGAAGGAGGAAGAAGGAAGGAGGAAGGAGGAAGAAGGAAGAAGGAAGGAGGAAGGAGGAAGGAGGAAGGAGGAAGAAAGCTTTAGTTATTTAGGAGAGTCAGAGTGCGTAATTCCTCGGATTGTTTAGGACTGAAGTTCTCACGACAAGCCGAAGAAAATTAATCACATTATTCTTCTTCGGTTTCTATAATAGCATCGCGATCGAGAATTAGTAAATTGCGAAGTTGGTCTGTGTCGAGTTCGGTGAGCCAGTTTTCGCCAGCGCTGACTACTTGCTCGGCGAGAGCTTTTTTACTTTCGATCATATCGTGAATTTTCTCCTCTAACGTACCCGTGCAGACAAATTTGTGGACTTGCACGTTGCGAGTTTGGCCGATGCGAAATACGCGGTCAGTTGCCTGATTTTCTACTGCGGGATTCCACCACCTGTCATAGTGGAAAACGTGGGTAGCCCTGGTTAAATTCAAACCGGTGCCGCCAGCTTTTAAGGATAATATCATAATCGGCGGGCCTTGCGGATCGTGTTGGAAGCGATCGATCATTTCTTCCCGCTGCTGTTGCTTAATTCCGCCGTACAGAAACAAAATTTCTCGCCCTAAATGCTGTTCTAGATGAGGTTTCAGGAGTTTTCCCCATTCAGCAAATTGAGTGAAAATCAAAGCCCGATCGCCCTCAGCGACAACCTCTTCCAACATTTCCACCAACCGCTGCAATTTCCCCGATTCCTGACTCTTAATTTCCAATTCTTTCGGGTTTTGTTTAGCTGTCAAAAGAGCCGGATGGTTGCAAAGTTGCTTGAGTTTTACCAGCAAAGCCAGAATCATTCCCCGGCGCTGAATGCCTTCGGCTGACTCTAAATTAGCGATTGACTCTTCGACTATTTTCTGATATAATGCTGCTTGCCCAGCAGCCAGACTGCAAAATACAGTCATCTCCTGTTTTTCCGGCAAATCTTGGATGATTTCTTTGTCAGTTTTCAGGCGGCGGAGGATAAAAGGCCGAACGAGCGATCGCAAAGTATGCAATGATTCTCTATCTCCATATTTCTCGATCGGAATAGCAAATCGGCGCTGAAAGAAATTGCGCGGCCCCAAATATCCCGGATTGAGAAACTCCAAAATTGACCACAATTCTTGCAGTCTATTTTCCACCGGAGTTCCCGTCAGCGCAATTCTAAAATCTGCCTCGATTTGCCGCACCGCCTGCGACTGCTTAGCCTCGGAATTCTTAATATTTTGCGCTTCATCCAAAACCAATCCTTGCCATTTAGTGCTTTGAATTTCCTTCGCATCGCGAAACACCAGCGCGTAACTGGTAACTATTAAATCCTTCCCCTTAATTGCGGCCGCAAATGCTTTGCCTTTAGCACGTTTGTCTCCGTGGTGTAGCAATACTTTCAGCGTCGGCCCAAATTTCTTGACTTCCCGCTCCCAATTGCCCAATACCGATGTCGGACAAACCAATAATGTCGGCGCTTCTAGAGAATTTTGTTCTTGCAAGTGCAGGAGGAAAGCAATTAGCTCGATCGACTTTCCCAAACCCATATCGTCCGCGAGACAAGCACCTAAACCCCAGCGTTCTAAAAATGCCAACCAGCCAACTCCCAATGCTTGATAAGGCCGCAATTCTCCCCGGAAACTAGCCGGAGTCGCGATCGCACTTACGGCCTGATTATCGCTTAAAGTATTCAACAATTCCTGAAGTTGACCCGTAGCTTCAAAATTCACCACAGGCAACTTTTCAATAGTCTGAGAATCGCCCGAAGCCAAGCGCAAAGCATCTTCCAAAGAAAGAGTCATTTGGGAATTGCGACTAGCAAAAAAAGTTTTAGCAGCCTTCACATCGGTTGCGCGCAACTCCACCCACTCACCGTTAATTTCCACCAAAGGCGAATTCAGCTCTACCAGCCGATCGAATTCTGCCTTAGAAATGCGCTGTCCGCCGATCGTCAATTCCCACTTAAAACTTAGCAGACTTTGCAAACCCAGCCCACCCTTCGCCGGATTTGCTTTCGGAGTTTCCGCCTGAATGCTCAAACCCAAACGACTCGCCCAACCATCAGCCTTTGTCAAACTAGGCGGCAAAACAACGCCCAACCCGCTATCAGCAAATCGCCAAGCCACAGACTTAATAAACTCGTAAGCTTGCAGCGGATTTAATTGACAAGATTGAGGCCGCTGTGCTTGCAAACTCGGTTCAATTAACGGATAAAGTTTTGATGCTAAACCCAACCCTCCCAGCAAAGTTTCTTGTGGCAATTCGATTGTCCGCCCCGCATAAGCAAAACGTTCAACAGAATTGTTCCAAACAGTTGTTGCGTCTACCAAGAAATCAGTTTCATCTACTGCTTGCAAACAATAATTTAAACTCCAGTTAACTTTACCCGGAGACGGCGGTATCAGTTGAAAGCAGGTGCGAAATTGACTTTGTTGAGATAGTTGGTTTTGCAGCGGTGCAGTCCAAGCACTCAGCTTGTTTCCCAATTTTTCCAATGCTGCTGATTCTACTTGCACGACTCCAGATTCTTGTTGCAAAGCTTGCAGCCATTCGCGGGTTGGAGAAAGTGTTTTGATTTCTAAATTTGAGCCAGCAGCCGTTAGCGCAGCCCTCGAAGACGATCGCACTTCACTATCTACAATACTGCTCAAAAACCCCAAAACCAACTCCTGCGCCCCCACCGGCAAATCCACCGCAACATCCCGTACCTTACTTTCTGGCGAACCTTCTTTTATTACATCCGTTACATCCGCTACAAAATCCGCTGCCGAACCTTCTTCCTTCTGATAAGTTCGACAAGCCGTCGGCATTTGCTTAGAAAAAGTAGCGAGACGGAGAATATCTGTCGAACTGTCTAACAAAGGTTGCCATTTAGCAATAGCCGAACCATCACATTGCCTCTCCAATGCCGGCAAGAATTTGCACCTAGCCAACAAATCCAAACTCCACCTAGAAAGATGCGACCAAAAACGCAAATCCGAGCCGACAAAAAAATCTGCTTCTGTGCTATTTAGCGGCAGCGATTGCAAAAAAACAAAAGTGGCTTGAGGGTTGAGCAAATAACCCTCAACTTGCCAGGGATAAAGATAAATTTCATCGATTTGGGCTGGTTCCTCTAATGCTGCGGCTGAGTGCTGCGGCATAATAGTTGCGTTGGATTCCGAGATTTTGGTGGGAAGCGCGATCGCCCGAACTTGCCTCTGAATCGATAAAATTTCCGTGGGAAGGGCTGCCGCCGTCGTTTTGGACGAACTCCGAGTTTTCTTAGTTTTCTGCTTAATTTCTGCGGTTTCGGGTAATTGCCAGTTGAGTTTCCCCGACTGCTGCAAAGAATTTAGAACAGTATTCAACTCCGCCTCAGTCATTGCCAAAGGATTATGCGGAATCATCTCAGATTCAACAATATCGATCGCCCCAATCTTCCGCCAAGTTTCCCCCCAAATAAATAAGCCGCTTTTTTCGTTATTTAGTAGCCAACTGCCGTGTAAAATCGCCATTTTTAAATCCTAATATTTTTATTTAATTCCGAGACTTTCTGCCTAAGTTTTGTCTTAAATTGTGAATAAGAGAACTGTGGCAATACAAAAATACGAAATATCAGAAATATAGTGGTTCTCAAGCGCGGTGAGGTATGCCCAATGCCCAATGCCCCATGCCCCATGCCCAATGCCCCATGCCCCATCCCTCCGCTTCGCTCCGCCCAATGCCCAATCCCGGATGGTTGACCCGATCGCTCCCAAGTCCCAATCGAAAACTCATCGTACCATCTAGAGCAGGCGTTTGGGGGGGCGATCGACCGGGCGAACAGACTCCAGAATCTGCAAAATTGAGAGTATAAATGCTTACACATCCAGCGCCACGACTCGATCGACCGCACCAAATAATCTCTCTCTTTTGGCATTGGACTCTCAAACATCCTGTGGTAGTGTTACGATCCCGACAGAGAAAGAATGTGGTAGATAAGGAAGCAGTCCTACATGGTAGAGATAGACAAGTCAATATCCTTCGATGGAAGGGATATTAGACTGAAGATTGGTTTACTGGCGCCTCAAGCAGGCGGTGCAGTTTTGATTCAGTCGGGTGACACGGCCGTTTTAGTAACGGCCACTCGATCGCAGGGGAGAGAAGGAATTGATTTCCTGCCTTTGTTGGTGGATTACGAAGAGAGACTGTACGCAGGCGGTAAAATTCCCGGTGGATTTTTGCGCCGGGAAGGGCGTCCCCCAGAAAAAGTGACTTTGACTGGGCGTTTGATCGATCGCCCGCTGCGCCCGCTATTCCCAAGCTGGCTGCGAGATGACATCCAAGTCGTAGCCACAACCCTGTCGATGGACGAACAAGTACCGCCGGACGTTTTGGCGGTAACGGGCGCTTCAGTAGCGATCCTGCTGGCGAAAATGCCGTTTTACGGGCCGATGGCTGCGGTGCGAGTTGGTTTGGTAGGGGACGATTTCATCATCAACCCAACCTACAGCGAAATCAAAGAAGGCGAGTTGGATCTCGTGGTAGCAGGTTCTCCAGACGGAGTAATCATGGTGGAAGCCAGCGCCAACCAATTGCCGGAACAGGATATCATCGAGGCGATCGACTTCGGCTACGAAGCAGCCTGCGACTTGATTCAAGCCCAGCGCGAAATTATGGCAGAATTGGGCATTGATTTGGTGGTAGAGGAAAGACCATCGCCAGATATGGCCTTGGAAAACTTTATTCGCGATCGCGCCCAAGAACCAATCCGCATCATTTTGTCAAGATTTGAAAAAGACAAAACAGTACGGAATGCGGCTTTAGACGAAGTGAAAGCCAATGAAGTCGAAGCTGCGATCGCCGAACTCGCCGAAGACGATCCGATCAAAGTAGCTGCAGGTGCCAACAGCAAGACAATTGGCAACGTTTTCAAAGACGTTACCAAAAAAATGATGCGGAAGCAAATCATCGAAGATGGCGTTCGTGTAGACGGCCGCAAGCTAGACGAGGTGCGTTCCGTTTCTTGTCGCGTAGGCGTGCTGCCGTCGCGAGTACACGGCTGTGCGCTGTTCAATCGCGGGTTAACCCAAGTCTTGTCCACAGCTACCCTGGGAACCCCCGGCGACGCCCAAGACTTAGGAGACGATTTGCACCCGCAGCAAGACAAACGCTACTTGCATCACTACAATTTCCCGCCGTTTTCCGTGGGAGAAACTAAACCGATGCGATCGCCCGGACGCCGAGAAATCGGTCACGGAGCCCTCGCAGAACGCGCCCTAGTCCCAGTTTTGCCATCAAAAGAAGATTTCCCCTACGTAATTCGCGTAGTCTCCGAAATCCTTTCTTCCGACGGTTCAACATCAATGGGTTCAGTGTGCGGATCGACACTAGCATTAATGGATGCAGGCGTTCCCCTTTCCCAACCCGTCAGCGGCGCGGCAATGGGATTAATCAAAGAAGGCGATGAAGTCCGAATTTTGACAGACATTCAAGCAATTGAAGACTTCTTAGGCGACATGGACTTCAAAGTAGCCGGTACCGACACCGGAATTACTGCTTTGCAAATGGACATGAAAATCAAAGGTTTGCCCTTAGATGTCATAGCCACCGCCATCCGCCAAGCAAAACCCGCCAGACTGCACATTTTAGAAAGAATGCTAGCAACCATCGACGCTCCCCGCAAGGAAATGTCGCCGTTTGCACCGCGTTTGTTAACCCTGAAAATCGATCCAGAATTTATCGGTTTGGTAATTGGGCCAGGTGGCAAAACAATCAAAGCCATCACCGAAGAAACCGGTGTCAAGATTGACATCGAAGACGACGGAACCGTGACAATTGCCGGTAACGACAGCGAGAAAGCTCAGCGGGCTTACAATATTGTCCAAGGCATGACGCGGAAGTTGAATGCTGGAGACGTGTATGTCGGCCGCGTAACTCGAATTATTCCGATCGGCGCTTTTGTAGAAATTCTGCCAGGAAAAGAAGGAATGATTCACATTTCCCAGTTAGCGGACTACCGCGTTGGGAAAGTGGAAGACGAGTTAGCAGTGAACGATGAAGTGATTGTCAAAGTGCGAGAAATTGACACTAAAGGTCGGATTAACTTGACCCGTTTGAACATTCATCCCGACGAAGCGGCAGCCGCCCGCGAAGCGTTGAATAAATAGTTTAGGGTTGGTAATTGGTAATTGCTTATAGAGTAATTGCTAATTGCTAATTGCTAACTGGTGATTAGTAATTGCTAATTGCTAACTCGTGATTAAATCTGATTGTTTCAGATTTGGGAGTAGGTGCGCGACAGCGACAGATCGACAAAAGTGCGATCCTCTTCGAGGGCTGCGCTAACGGCTGTGGAAGTTCATACAGTCGCGCACTTTCCCCTCTGCGGTTTCAACCGCAACTACACAATCGATCGCAACTGTGATTCAAGAGTGACAATCTTCGATGTACCCGTTATAGCCGCAGGATATCTTCTATAACAGGGGCAGTTCTATTTGAAACAGAGAACCTTTCCCAACCTCGCTACTTACCGTTAGATGTCCGCCGTGAGCTTCCACAATTTGCTGGGCGATCGCCAATCCCAACCCAGAGCCGCCTTTCTTCCGTGTTCGTACCTCATCAACTCGGTAAAATCGATCAAAAATGTGTGGCAAATCTGCCTCTGGAATGCCGATTCCCCTATCTTCTATTTGAATTAAAATGCGATGAGATTGAGTCAATAACCGCAGCCACACTGTTCCTTCAGGTAAGGTATACTTGCACGCATTGGTGAGTAGATTAGTGATAGCTTGTTTTAATAAATCAGAATTGCCTTTGATCATAACTCTCTCTTCAGGCAGTTCTAAATGAAGGTTTAAATGCTGGGCAACACCCTGTATTGATGAAGTGGCGATCGTATTTTTCAACAGGTCATTCAAGTGAATCGATTGAAGCGAGTTTGCGTCTAACTGTCCTGCCTGTCGTGCTAAAAACAACAGATCGGTCACCAACCGATTCATCGACTTAGCCGTTTCAGCAATCTTTTCCAATCGAGAGTGCTTAGGCTTCCCGGCATCGACTGGGCTGAGTAAGCCAACCTGGGCATTGCTGAGTATTGTGGCAAGCGGTGCCCTTAGTTCGTGGGAAGCATCAGACGTAAATCTTTGCATTTGGGCATAGGCATTTTGAATGGGTTGCATTGCCAATCCGCCTAAAAACCAGCCTACTAGACTAATCGCGCCCAGGGTCAAGGGCAGTGTTACCACCATCACAATCAGTAACTCTCTCAGTGTTTCCTGAGCATCCGTCAATGGGATAGCAATCTGGAGATAGCCAATCGTGCGTCCTTTGTGCTCAACCGGAAGGGTTAATTGTCGCAGCCACTCGGGGGGAGACTGAATGGTTTGAAACGCCGCGATCGCCTGAATCCGATCCGAGGGCTGCGTTCCATAAAACTGTTGCAGTTGTCCAGTCGCTGAATACCAGCGGGCGTAAACAACTTCACTGTCAGAGGGAGGAGAATAATTCCCAAGAATCGGAACGTTACTCAGATCGATGTGTTCTTTTCCCTGCCGCAAACCATAGTCAATATTGGCAGTCATGACTCTTGCTTTTTTGTAGAGTAGTCGATCGCTCTCTTCTAAGCGGTTAACCGAGCGCTGGTAGTAAATGATCCCTGCAAAAATGATCAGAATAGCCCCCATCGAGAGCGTAAACCAGTGGGCAAGATTGCGGCGGCTGCGATTAAACATCTGGATTCAAGCGATATCCCATACCATATACGGTTTCTAGCCAACTGACAGCACCTATCATCTGCAATCGCTGCCGCAGACGACGCACTAGGACAGTAATCGCATTACTCTCCGGTTCGCTGCCCCACTCCCACAAGGCTTGTTCAATTTGGCTGCGGGAGAGTACCTGACGAGGATGGCGCATCAGATACTCTAGAAATAGAAATTCACGAGTCGATAACTGCAGACTTTGCTCCCTCCGTTCAATAGTCAGCGTTGATAGATGTAGAGTCAGATCTTCAACCTGTAAAGTATCCCCTTTCCAAAGTGGCGATCGTCGTCCCAATGCCCGCACCCGTGCCAGCAGTTCAAACACATCGGCAGGTTTGATGAGATAATCATCTGCTCCAGCGTCTAAACCGCTAATTTTGTCAACAATCGCATCTTTGGCAGTCAACAGCAACACTGGGGCCGTTTTTCCCAGACGGCGGTATTGCTGGCATAAGCTTAACCCACTGACCTCTGGTAATAACCAATCCAGGATCAACAGATCGTAGTCCCGCTTGGATAAAATCCACTGGGCCGTCGCCCCATCTTCTACACCATCCACAATATGTCCTGCCTCAGAGAGAGCAGCTTGAAGTGGCTCCAGTTGATCTACATCGTCTTCTACCAGGAGAATTCGCATCCGTCTCACCATTGTTCGGCAAATTGTATGTATGGTAGAGAAGAAATTTAGGAAAAGCCTCCATCACAGGTAAGATTTATGCCAATCTGTTGCTAACTAAAATGTTAGTAGTTTCTCCCGATTATTTCGAGCAATCTAAATCTCAAATCCAACATTTCAATGGCTTTACCTCGCTTCTTACCACTTCTACACCGCGCTGCCTGGGAATTATGGATACCTCTGCCTTTGGTAGCAGCCTTATTCTGGACTACAGGTAACTTCATCGCTGCCCACACTCTAAGCCGTCCGTATAACTCTGTCCACAAACTCCAGGCAGATAAACAGTTAAATCGGAGATTACCAGTAACAATCTTGAGCATAAATGCAGAAATCGATCGCAGCGTCGGTGTTACCACTATTTTTGTCAACACCAGTGACTCAACTTTAAAGAAGTTGGAATACGAGTTTCCAGTAACCCAAACCAGTCAGGCCGAAGCAGCGATCGCCCAAGAATTAGCAATGCCGGTTGAAAATGTCCGCAAATTGATCAGCTACCGGATTAAGAACTAAGCGGTCGGTCGAAAAATTGCTGCACAATTGGCGAGTGGGAAATAGATCGAGTGCCGCCGATCGCAAGCATGGATTTAGTGCCTGTTATGAGAAGGATTAGAAATTGTGTCTTCTCTAAGATCGATAGGCTCAATTCGAGTTTGAAGCCAGGCAAAGACAACCGCAACTCCCAACAAAATGAGCGTTGTGCCTGCTACCAGTTGCAACATGATACTGTAACGCATAGCCCCCCATTAAGCTAAATCAAAGTGTTCCATGTGAACGTTCGTGACGGGAACCTTTAGTTCAAATAACGCCCGCTCAACGGCATCCATCATCACCGGAGCCGCACAGACAAAGTAATGCCGACTGCCCCGATGAAGAGGAATGTATTTTTCCAATAATGCTTGGTCAACATAACCTGTGTCACCTGCCCAATCGTCATGAACTTTTCGCAACACATAGACGATCGATAAATCTAATTTTTCCTTTAAAGCGTCTAGCTCTTCTTGATAGGTCAGGTCGTCCCAGGAGGAAGCCGCGTAGATTAGCAAAAAGGGGCGATCGTCCTTTCGTTGGGCCGCGGTCAACAGGATGCTGAAGATCGGTGTAATCCCCACTCCACCAGCAATCAACACAAAGCCAGCGCTGTCCCAATAGCGCTCGGTCGTAAATACCCCATAGGGCCCATCCAAATACGCTCTCGTTCCCGGTTGGACATCTTTGATGCCTTTGGTGAAATCTCCGATCGCTTTGATACCAAACTCGATGCGATCGGCGCGATCGGCACTAGACGACATCGAAAACGGATGTTCTCGCATACTCAACGGGGTAATATTCAGCGTCAACCAGGCAAATTGACCGGGTTCAAAGGTAAAGCCTTCATGTCCCAAGGGACGCAATGCCAGCGTCCAGACATCACCCCGTTGGGGCAGCACTTCCTCTACCACGTAGGGCTTTTTAGTCATCAACCAGGGTTTGATCAAACGCACATAAATGATTAGCCAGAGCGAGATGAGAATAATGCCTCCCCAGAGCACAGCTTTCCAGAACAAGCCTAAATAATTGCCAACGGCGAGGGCATGTGCAAAGCCGAACCCCAGTGCCACCACTGCCAGAATGGTGTGAGAGGCTCGCCAGGGTTCGTAGGGAATCTTGAGTGGTTTGCGCCAGATAGTTGTCACCACCATTGCCAGAAATGCCAGTGTACCCAAGACTGCCATCCGCGCCCGCCAGGGTGCCTGGGGAAAGTTGAGTAGTTGCAGGGTTTCCGGTTGAGCAATAAATAAGATAACTGGATGTACCAGCACCATGAAAAATGCCACCAGTGAGGTATAGCGATGAAACTGCAGCAGGATATCAATCCCGTAAGAGGTTTCGATCCGATTGACGCGGGCCGTCAGGATAAATTGCAACGCCATCATCGCCAAGCCAATAAAGCCCAGTGCTACCGAAAACTCAGTCCAGAATCCACGTCCAGAGGGAGCCGGATGCAATAACAGCACCAACAGGGGAAATAGAGTCAGTGACAGATACCCTACAATCCAGAGAACAGCAACTGCGCTCGGGCTATGCATTAACAACCTTCTCATAGCAAACTCCTAGACGATTATGGTTGGGATGCGAGTTGAAACCGTCGGTTTACTTCTTCCCAGTTGACCACATTCCACCAATTGGTCAGATATTCAGCGCGGCGATTTTGGTAGCGCAGATAATAAGCGTGTTCCCAGACATCGTTGCCCAGGATTGGGTATAAGCCTTTGGTAAGCAATACCACCACCTTCCATGCCGACATTACTGCGTATCTGCAAACTGGCAACACCGTACAAAGCTTGTTGGACAAACCAAAAGCCCAGGAAGAAAATTGCCGGATACGGAAAATTGTTAGAAAGAAACCTAGCGGAACCAAGGTCAGAATTTTAGCGTGAGGAAAGCGAAGAATGTACACTCCAAGGACGCCCGCTATCGCCCCACTAGCTCCCAATGCAGGCACCGTAGACTGCATTGAGAAAAACCACTGCGCCAACCCTGCTAAGGCTCCACAAAGCAGATAGAAAATCAAAAACTTGATATGTCCCAACTGGTCTTCGATGTTGTTGCCAAATACCCACAAAAACAGCATATTCCCACCCAGATGCAAAAAACCTCCATGCAGAAACTGCGAGGTAATGAGTGTCATCGCTTGAAGTAGAATTTGTGCGAGATCACCACTTTGAAAACTGGTAGTTAATTGATTCGGAACAACCGCATAGGCTTGTACAAAACTCTTCAATTGCGGAGCCGATAAACTTGCCTCATAAAAAAAAATAACGATGTTGATACCAATTAACCCATAATTGACGTAAGGAGTAATTCGGGTAGGATTGTTGTCGTGAAGGGGAACCACAATACTTCTTCCTTGTATGGATATCTGTTAAAAAGGCTGGTTGCCCACGCGAAACCAGTGGTAACCGTACCCTTTGAGATGAATTTTATGAGATGAATCTACGATCGCCTCATCCGGCCGATCTTCAAACAAATCAATCAAATATTTGTTAGCATCCTCTTTGAGTGTCAATGTTGCTGTACAGGCAGCTTCGGCCAGATTATGTACGGCAATAACCACCCTGCCCTCCCACTCACACCGATGGGCAAATACACTGGGGTGATTCGCCTCCAAGATTTGCCATGCGCCCCAACCAAACTCAGGGCATTCCTTCCGCACGCGGATGGCGCGTTCCATCCAGTTGAGCAACGAGTCAGGGTTTCGACGTTGAACCTTGACATTCAAATGCTCGTAGCTGTATTCGCCTTCGGAAATAACAGGAAGGAGGAGTTGATCGGCCGCGGCCGTCGAAAATCCACCATTGGGCGCACTCGACCATTGCATTGGTGTCCGAGCCGGATCGCGCTCGTTCAATGATAAGTCATCACCCATACCCAATTCTTCGCCATAGTTAATCACTGGCGTGCCTGGTAGGGTTAGCAGCAAACTATAGGTTAGTTGCAGTCGCTGAATATCGCCGTTGACCATAGGAGCAAATCGACGACGGATACCGCGATCGAAAATCCACATTCGATCGCGATCGGGCGCAAATGCCCCTGCAATTTCGTCTTGCTGAACATTGGAGAGTTGATCGAGCGACAGTTCATCATGATTGCGAATAAAGTTTGCCCATTGCCCAGTGGGGGGGAGATCTGGCAATTCTTTAAATGCTTCAATTAGTGGAGTTGCCGTTTCCTGTGCTAGGGCAAGCATTAAATGTTGATTTCCCCAAAAGTTAAACAGCATTTGCATCCGGTTGCCATCCCCAAAATACCTGGATAGTTCTTCGGGAGGTTCATTGGCTTCTGCCAGCAAAATCGCATCTCCCCGTCGCCAGGAAAGAAAATTCCGCAGTTCATCAATGTAGATGTAAGGATCGTCGACTCGCTCACACAGGTTATCAGCCTGTCTCAGTTCAATGAGATAGGGAGCGGCATCAATCCGAAACCCAGATACGCCCAACATCAACCAAAACCCCATGATTTTTTGAATCTCTATCCTGACTTCAGGATTAGTAATATTCAAGTCAGCCTGATGGTCATAGAACCGATGGGCATAATAGGCTTCTGCTTCTGGTTGATATGTCCACGTCGCTTTCTGAAAACCCGGGAAGATAATACCTTCTAACAAATCCTGCGGTTTCTCTTTTGACCACAAGTAGTAGTTCCAGTATTTGGAGGTTTTATCTTTACAAGCTGCTTGAAACCAGGGGTGCTGATCTGACGTATGGTTGACAACCAAATCAACAATAACCCGGATTCCTCGTTCTTCTGCCCTATGGGTGAATGCAACAAAATCTCCCAATGTTCCTAAACGAGGATCGATGCTGTAGTAATCCATCACATCGTACCCATTATCTTTATTGGGAGATGGATAGAAAGGCATGAGCCAGATGCAGGTAACGCCCAACCCAGACAGGTAATCAACGCGCTCAGTCAAGCCTGCAAAGTCACCAATGCCATCACCATTCGCATCCATGAAGGTTTTGACATCGATGCAATAGATGATGGCATTTTTGTACCAGAGATCCAGCATTAGAATTACCCATTCAACTGATAAAAGAACAGGTAAAGCAATCGCTTGAGCGATCGTAATTCTCTACCTCTTTTAAATTTGAAGCCCAAAAGTGATCAGAAGGTGACAGGTTCAAAAACTTACTCAGCGAGTAATGCGAAGAATCTTGTCCTGTTCTGGTGGGCAAGTGCCGCGACCATCACAATTACTGGTGGTCACATACAATTCCCCATCGGGGCCCATAATCGCTTCTCTGAGCCGTCCCTGCTGCCCCTGCAAATACACTTCATGCTGCTGCACTTGACCCGATCGAGGATCGATGACAATTCGCTGCAATTGCTCTGCCCGCAGTCCTGCAACTATGAGGTTGCCTTTCCATTCAGGAATCGCATTACCTGTGTAGATGGTGGCTCCTCCGGGGGGTAATGCCTGCTGCCACACGATCGCAGGGGTGACTAATCCTTGCTGTGATTCGCAGCGATAGATAGTGGGCCAGCCCAAATTATCACCTGCCCGGGCAACACTGACTTTATCGTGTCCCGATCGCCCTAACTCGCCACTGGGGCCATGATCGCTGACCCACAGAGTCGATACATTCACCCAATCAAACCCCTGAGTATTGCGAATTCCCAGGATATAAACTGGATTTCCTGGGAAGGGATTATCAGCGGGTACCTGGCCATCAGGGGTGACGCGCAAAATCTTGCCTGCCAGACTTTTGACATTCTGAGAAAGGTTTGGATCTCTGGCGTCTCCGGTGCCAATATAAAGCATCCCATCGGGACCAAACCGAATCCGTCCGCCGTTGTGGAATTGAGCAACGGGAATATTGTCAACAATGGTGCGATCGCGGGTTGCACTCAACCCATCCTGGGACAACTGCCAGCGTTCCACACGATTGACTGGAGTGCCATTTTGGTTGGCGGTGAAATACACATAAAAGAATCGGTTATTGGCAAAATCGGGATGAGCGGCAATGCCCAGTAATCCACCTTCACCGCGATCGCTGACATTGATGGTGGCGATCGCTTGGGGGCGCAGCTTGCCATTTTGCACTAGCCGCACCTGTCCCGATCGTTCAGAAACAAGCAGATCGCGGTTTGGTAAGAAGGCAATCCCCCAGGGAACATCCAGCCCTGTCACCACTTCCTCCACCCGTACACTCACCTGCCCCTGCGGACCAAACCCGTCTTCCACCAATTTGCAACTGGCTGGCTGCTGGGCAGTTTGATTAGTTTGTGCCTGTTGCGCTTCACTACTGATTTGGACAGAAGCCGGTGTTTCGCGCACCTGTGGCTGGGGAGAAGTGCAGGCAACTAGACCCATGATGCTCAACATTAGCCTACTTTTAAGAATGTTTGTTCGTTTCATGCGTTTTTACCTGCTAATTGCTTTTGAGCTACGCTGCAATTTTCATCAATTTTTGTGCAATCAAATAAAACAGCTAACACCGCTTATCCAACTGTTCACATTACTTTTTCTTGTAGACACGATCGATCGTCGTTTAATCACTTTTGAGCCGAAAATTTGCCGACAATACAAAGCCCCGATCTAGAAATCCAGTGCTTCTAACCATTCAACAACATGATGGCTATTGTGCAAGATCGTGTAGATTTTGTCATCTTGCAAAAGGCTGAATCTCGTTTCTGGATTATCTGTGCGGTTGTCTGATTGGCGATCGAAGCGCTCATGTATTGATTTCAGGAGTGACGCGGATTTGGTAGATGCTACCTCAACTGCAAGCAATGGTTCGTTTTGGTTTGATTATCCTGCAAACCATCGAAGCATGGGAACCTGCTCTCAGTAATTAATTGGAAAAATGTGGGAATTGTCACCTTTGAGTCACATTTGCTGTTGACGCTAAGAGTAGACCTTGATTGTCAACCCTTTCCTAAATAGATTTTTGAGGATGAACAGTTCACGTTTCCAGCAACTCTTTTTAATTTCTGGTATCGCAGGAATTTTAATTCTTCTGAGTGTCGGATTTTTGGGCAAAACGGAAATGGGTTTACGCCTGGGTGTCGTTACAAATTCTACTTGTTGAGAAGCTAAAACTGTGAATAGATTAGAGAACACTGCACTGGTAGAACGTAACGAACCCCAAACAGGGACTCCAAAACCCTCTATTAGTCTAATTGATGCGATCGCCTTGATTGTCGGGCTAGTAATCGGCGCAGGCATTTTTGAAACCCCTGCTCTGGTCGCTGCTAATGCTGGAACGGTTGGTGGTGTCATAGGAGTCTGGCTGATGGGCGGTGTTGTGTCATTGCTGGGGGCACTTTGCTACGCCGAATTGGCAACGACATATCCCCATGTCGGCGGCAACTACTACTACCTGAAACGGGCATTTGGGCAACCGATCGCGGTTTTATTTGCCTGGGCACGCATGACCGTGATTCAGACTGGATCGATCGCGCTGCTGGCATTTGTGTTTGGCGACTATGCCTCTGAGCTATTTCGACTAGGTGGCTACTCGCCTGCAATTTACGCCGCAGTCGCGATCGCCCTGCTCACAATGCTGAACATCATTGGACTGCGCCAGAGTAAAGGCCTCCAGAACTGGCTAGCGGTGATACTCGTTTTAGGCTTACTGCTGGTTATCGTGGTTGGTCTGGCATCCTCCCCTGCTTCCGTCGGGCCGCTTCCCTCCGATGCCTCTCCTACCTCTTCCTGGGGCTTAGCGCTGGTCTTCGTGCTGCTGTCCTATGGTGGTTGGAATGAAGCCGCTTACATTTCTGCCGAAATTCACCACCCGCAGCGCAATATTGTGCGATCGTTCCTCTGGAGCATTGGCATCATTACAGGACTTTATCTGCTGATTAATCTGGCATATCTGCGGGGATTGGGTATCGCAGGCATGGCAGACTCTCAAGCCGTTGCATCAGATTTACTGCGGCGAGTGCTGGGTGAACCAGGAGCCGCGTTTGTGAGTTTACTGGTTGTGACCGCCACGCTGGGGTCGATCAACGCCAGCATCTTTACGGGGGCACGCAGCAGCTTTGCTCTGGGGCAGGATCTGTCTGCGTTTCGTTGGTTGGGACGCTGGCACCCGCATCCGAGTTCACCCACAACCGCTTATTTATTGCAAGGTGCGATCGCCCTGACGCTGATTGGGCTGGGAACCTTCACCCGCAAAGGATTTGAAACAATGGTGGACTACACTGCCCCCATCTTCTGGTTTTTCTTTTTGATCAGCACCCTGTCGTTAATTGTTTTACGCATTCGAGAACCCGATCGACTCCGCCCGTTTAGCGTACCGCTTTACCCGATCGTTCCCATAGTGTTCTGCGCCATTTGTGGCTATTTGCTCTATTCCAGTCTGGTCTATACAGGCATCGGCGCGATCGCAGGGGTCATCGTTGTTCTACTGGGTATTCCCTTTGCCCGTCATACTACATAGCAACTTTTTTTGGAGATTTACGATCGTGCAACTCAAAACCATTAGGCAATCATTCTTTGTTGGCGTTAGCATTCTCAGTTTTGCTGCGATCGGCTGTACCCAACAACGTAACTTTGAGACAGTGGCTCCAACTCCGGCTGCCGCATCCCCAACTAATTCTGTTTCCGATGTGGCTCAAGCGACTCCTAGCCCCACAACACAAGCTCCAACCCGTGAACCCGATGTCGTTTACGTTCCAACGCCTGAACCGGTTGTGAATGAAATGCTGCGGCTGGCAAACGTGCAGTCCAATGACGTGGTTTACGACCTGGGTAGTGGCGACGGTAGGATTGTGATTGCAGCCGCTCAAAAGGTTGGCGCGCGGGGCATTGGTATTGACATCAACCCAGAACGCATTCGAGAAGCTAACGAGAACGCCAAAAAGGCTGGCGTGACCGATCGCGTCCAGTTTCGTCAGCAAGATTTATTCCAAACGGACTTCAGTGAGGCAACAGTTGTCACGCTATACCTACTGCCAGAACTCAACGTAAAACTGCGCCCCAAATTACTCAGTGAATTAAAACCAGGTACGCGCATTGTGTCCCATGAATTCGATATGGGCGACTGGAAACCTGAGCAAGTAGTAAAAGTGGGCGAGAGAACAGTCTACTACTGGGTTGTACCTGAAACTCCTCCTGCTAATTTGAAGAAGTAGTGAGACTATTGCAGCTTGAGGAGTCAGACTCTATATACCTGGCACGTCGATCCGATCGACGTGCCAGGTCAGCACTCAAACTCACGTTAAATAACCGCAATACAGTCAATTTCAACTAATACATCCTTCGGCAAACGCGCCACCTCCACACAAGCGCGCGCCGGTGCAGTTTCCGCATCAAAATACTTGGCATAAACCGCATTCACAGCGGCAAAATCATTCATATCTTTGAGGAAAACCGTAGTTTTTACCACATCCAACCAAGTAGCGCCGGCTTCTGTGAGAATTGCTTCGAGATTTGCCATAACTTGTTGGGTTTGTTTGGCCACGTCGTCGGTGTAGACAATATCGTTTAGTCTAGTGTCGATCGCAATTTGACCGGCTACAAACAGCATAGTGCCCGTTGCGGCGATCGCTTGATTGTATGGGCCGACGGGTGCGGGTGCTTTGTCAGTACGAATAATTTTGCGCGTCATAGATGTCACTTTTTGGGATAATTTTTCGGAGGTTTCTTGATTGTAGATTTCTCCATCTGGCATTATCGCACCAGTGAAGTCTGCATTCTCAATACTTACTGCATAAATGTTTGCATCTGTCAAATCTGCTTGTTTCAGGTTGGCTCCATCCAGGTTTGCTTTAATCAAATTTGCTCCTTGCAGATTGGCTGCTTCGAGACTTGCACCTTGCAGGCTAGATTTTTTGAGATTTGTCCCTTGAATATCAGCTCCAACCAGATAAGCTTCATCCAAATTCACCCATGATAGGTTAGATTTAGATAGCTTAGTCAACTGAAGTTTAGCTCCCTGTAAATTTGCGCTTTGAAGCGTCACACCAGTTAGGTCTGCCCGACTTAAATCAGCTTTAGTCAAGTCTGCTTGGGTCAAGATTGCACTACTTAGGGTGGCTTTACTTAGGTTGGCCTCAATCAATAAAGTTCTAGTTAAATTTGCACTACTCCAGCTAGCACCGCTAAGGTTTGCCTGATTTAAGTTAGCATCCCAGAACTTGGAATGATTGAAGCACGATCCGCTTAAGTTAGCACCGCTAAGGTTTGCCGAAATCATATTTGGTGAATTTCCCTGTGCCCCACTCAAATTTGCTTTTGTCAGATTTGCCTTACAGAGATTTGTATTGTGAAGGCTTGCCTTGGTCAAGATTGCCTCACTCAAATCAGATTCAGATAAATCAGCACTGTTTAGCTCTATTCCACTCAGCTTGGCACCTTTGAGGTCTACCCCTCTCAGCATAGCTGAATGAAATTTTCGTTCACCTTTAGCGTATCTTTCTAAAAGTTCTTTAGCGTCCATTCATAACCTCCCTGTCGTCACGTCCCAAAAATCACTATACCATCCGCGCGAATCCGCCTGCACTAGCGGTTTTGCGGATGGATGATTATCGGATTCCATACCACAGAATGACCCGTCAAAGAACGTCAGCCAGCAATAAATTTCATAGCAACACCATTCATGCAGTAGCGTTTCCCAGTAGGTGCAGGGCCGTCATCAAATACGTGACCCAAATGCCCGCCGCAGCGATGACAATGCACCTCAATTCTAGTCCCAAACAGCGAATTATCTACCGATGTGCCGATCGCCCCTTTGATCGGTTCATAAAAACTTGGCCAGCCAGTACCGCTATCAAATTTGGTTTTCGACGAAAAAACTGGCAAATCACACGCAGCACACGCATAAATCCCCTTCCCATATTGCTTATCGAGAATGCTAGTGTGAGAGCGTTCAGTGCCGTGTTTTCGCAACACTTCAAACTGTGCCGGTGTCAAAATTTTGCGCCACTCTTCCTCGGTTTTAGTAATTTCAAAAACACCCTTAGAAGCGGCCATAACATCAGAATTTCCAGGCAAACAGGACGATAACCATGCCATGCTTACTGTGGCTAGACCCGCTTTCAAAAATAATCGTTTTTTCATAATCCATCCACTTACTAATCTAAACTACCAGTCATATCGTTTCCGGTTGCACCGTCAGGTGTTTTAACCGCAGAGAACACAGAGGACACAGAGGGAGAGAATAGAGATTAGAGTAATTCCGATGCTACCGGATTTGATATCACGTTCAAAAATTTATGCTTGATTTGTAACTTTTTCAATCGCCTGTTCTTGGATATAATACCAATTTTGCTTGCAGCATCAGGTGATGTTAACTGTTAACTATTAACTGTTAACTGTTTAAACAATTCCGATGGCATCGTAATTATTCATCTCTATCTTCTCTCTCTGTGCCCTCTGCGCCAAGAGCGGTTAAAACACCTGACGATACAACTGGAAACGATATTACACCTACAAGTATTACAGTTAATTAACCCGATCGCACAAAAGTCCTGTGAGAGTTTAGCCCCCACAGGACTCCTATATTTTCAAACATCAACCGCCTAAGCCATAGCCGGAGCACCAACAACCTCACCCTTCAACATCCGAGAAGCAGCATCAAGCAACTGTTCCTCCAAATAAGGCTTGGTGAAATAGCCCTTCGCGCCCAAACCGTAAGCCATTTGGCGGTGTCTGTCAGCACCGCGAGAAGTCAACATCGCGATCGGCAATTCGCACAAAAGCGCATCCTTCTGCATCCGAGAAAGCAGCTCCAAACCGTCCATGCGCGGCATCTCAATATCGCAAAACACGATATCGCAAGGCAGGCCAGACTTCATCTTTTCCCAAGCCTCCTTACCGTCGCGAGCCTCCTCAACCCGGTAGCCGGCTTTCTCAAAAGTAATCGACAAGAGCGATCGCACCGTAATCGAATCATCCACAATCAGCACAGTAGGCTCAGTCTTCTCAACCTCCGCCTCCGCAGCCGCCCGATCGCTCTCATCCCAAAGCGTACCGCCAGCTTCCTTCTGCAGCCTGCCGGTAGCCAAATCGATCAACTCTAGAACGTCCGCAATCGCCACAATCCGACCATCCCCGAGCACCGTAGCACCCGCAATCCCGATCGGCTTCGGCACCGGCCCCTCCAACTGCTTGATCACAATTTCCTGTTCAGTCGAAACCTGATCCACCTGCACCGCCAAGAAATTGCCACCAGACCGGAGCACGATCACCGAAATCATGTCATCGTCAGTATTAAACCCGTAAACACTTCCCCGGCCCAAATGGCGGTTGTAAGCCAGCAAATCCCGCAGCGGCCGGAACGGCAAAATCGAACCCCGCCACTCAATGCAGGGTAAACCATCCGCCCCCGTCGTCACCTGATCGCGGGGCACATCGATCATGTCCTCCACCCCATCCATCGGGAAAGCAATCCGAGCCCGATCGCTAATGCAAGTCAGAGCCTTAGAAATACTCAACACCAGAGGTAAACGGATGGTGAATACAGTCCCCTTGCCGATCGTCGAATCGATCGCCACAACCCCTCGAATCTCCTGCAAAGAAGTCCGCACCACATCCATCCCAACCCCGCGGCCGGCATACTCCGTCGCTTGTTCCTGAGTGCTAAAACCAGGCATAAACAGCAAATCGTACACCTCCGAGCGAGACATCCTCTGAGCCTGAGCAGCCGTCAACAAACCCTGCTTAATCGCCTTAGCCTTCACCTTTTGCGGGTCAATTCCCGCCCCATCATCAGAAACCGAAATCACCGTTTGATTTCCTTGGTGAAAAGCCCGAATCGTAATCCTGCCCATCCCCGGTTTCCCCGCCGCCAAACGCACCTCCGGCGGCTCAATCCCGTGAGTAATCGCATTGTTCACCAAATGAGTCATCGGGTCATAAAGCTGATCCACAATCATCTTGTCGATCAAAATATCCTTACCCTCAACCTGCAACTGAGCTTGCTTACCGCACTTAATCGCAATTTCTCGCACCGCCCGGAACAACCTGTCCGTCGTCTCAGCAAACGGCTTCATCCGGGCCCGAGTCAAACCTTCCTGCAACTGAGTCGTGACTTGTCGCAATTGGCGAGTCACCTGATCCGCCTCATCCACCAAAAACTCAATATCCGCCGCCGACTCCCGCACCCGCACGATCAGCTCAATAATCTCCTGAGCCAAACTGTGGAAAGGAGTAAACCTGTCCATTTCCTCCGGTTTCCAGGCACCTTCCCGGTGGTTAGTAACCTCCTCCGAGCGCCAAGGCGACGAAGAAGCTCGGTGTCCCTGACGGTTTGCTAGCAAAGCAATCTCCAAAAGACTCCGCTCGTAGAAATCCTGAGTCCGCTGGCTCACATCGCTCAGCAGCGTCACCTGGTGCAGCAAATTGTCCAAAAACTGCCGCATCCGTTCTTGATCCTGCTCCAAACTGTTGCGGTTGACCACCAGTTCCCCCATCAAATTGCTGAGGTTGTCCAGTTGCTTCACCGGCACCCGCATCGTGTGGTCGCCGAACCCGCCAGCCCGAGCAGTACGTCTGGGTCTGTTAATCGCCGACGGCACAATATTGCCTTCCCCTTGGCGGCCGCCCCCGTCCTTGGAATCTTGCAGCAATTTTTCCAAATCGCCAAACTCGTCATCGCTGGCTTGATGGGAATTGGACGCAGCAACACTTGCAGAACTTGCCAAGGAATCGGGAATTTCTGCAAGTGTTGCACTCTCGCTGAGCAATTCCTCAAGATCCGAGAAAACCTCAGTGTTGACCGGACTCGAATTTTTCCCCCCAGATGCTGAAGCCGTAGCCGTAGCACCCCCTGCAATCAACAGCGCTTCTAAATCATCAAAATTGTCTTCATCGTCCTCACCGTCGGATTCATTGCCGCCAAAAAAGTCCGCCAGCGAGCCCTCTTCCAAATCCGAGGCATCCACAAGATCCGATTCGTCCTCAGCATCCCACAACCCAGATGTCAGTTCCGAAGTCACCAAAGGCCCTGCATCGATCGAATCCAACAAATCATCAAAACCCTCCAACTCATGAGTATTCAGAGTCGCCCCAGTTTCCAAAGCCGCCAGCAAATCATCATCGCCATCAAACATAGCCGAGACATAATCTGGCGACAGAGGCTCAAAATCCGTACCCCCAAAATCCCTTTCCAGAGCCTCAAACAAATCATCCCCACCGCCAGACTCTTCATCTGCGAAAGTTTCAGGTAGAGCAAACAAATCTGCATCGGTAGCATCCAACAAACTATCTGCTGGCCCGGCCGACAACTCCTGTAAATCTAAAGCAGCATCCTCATCTGCGACGGACAAACCAGCATCCGCCGGGCTCAAAAGCTGTTCGCCAAACATATCCTCCAACAAATCAAAAGTGCTATCCCCATCAGGCTCGAAACTTGAAACATTTTGAGGGAAATTATCCGACATCGCCTCAAAATCAACCTCTGCCAAATCGGCCAAATCCCGATCGTCCGGGGCCACAGCAGCGTCGAAAAACTCGATCGCCCCATTACTAGAGGAAGCTTCCCCATCCCCACTCAGCAATTCTGCATCTTCATCTAAACTCTGCAATTCTTCGCCAACCAACCCCGAAGCCTCCCCGTCATACTCAGTACCCGTAGGTACCGAACCAAACAGATCTGCCAAATCCGCCGCCTCCTGGGAAGTAACCGTCCCAGCAGAGCGATCGAGCCCATCATCATCATCCCCAGAAATCAAGTCTTCCTCCATCGAACCAAACAGCGCATCCAAATCCGTATCGCCCATATCTAAGCTTGCCGACTGCAAAGATTCATCATCCACACCGAAAACATCTTCCAGCCAATTTCCATCCTCAGAAACATCTAAATCAGAACTTGAAGTTAGATCCAGAACACTCTCAACGTTTTCATTTTGCGGTACGGCTGCATTGCTCATAAATCGATCGTCCTCACTGTCTCCACCTTCACCTTCAGAATCCAAATAACCAGAACTGATACTCAACAAATCTGTCAAATCGGAATCCGAAGCCCCCGAAGCCAGAACATCAAAATCATCCAGAGAAGAAACTAGACCAAACGTTTCAGCATTCCCCGAATCATCGTCACCGCCGACAGCAGACTCGATCGACCCAGCATCAAAAACCTCAGCATCAAAAGCATCCCCGTTCGATATCGCAACCAAGCCCGCCTCCTCCGAAACACCCAAATTACCAAACAAATCATCCAAATCAGTGTCCCCGGCAACATCCAGAGAAGATTGAGCAGCCACCTCATCCAAAAACGTACCCAAAGCATCCTCATCTGCCAGCGCCCCAGCTTTCTTGGCCCTCTGCTTCCGCTGACCCAAACCGCTTTCTCCACTTGCTGCAAACTGCTTGGAAGCCAGCCCCTGCCTCAAATCTGCATTTTCCTCACCCGCAGCGACTCCAGAACCGTCAGACTCCGCCGACATCAAATCTTCCCCAAACAAACTGTTAAGATCGTCCATCAGATTTTCGGTATCAACTTCCAAATCTTCCACAGTCTGTTCATCAAACAACAAATCAGTAAAATCGCCCGAATTGTCATCATCATCATCATCATCATCCGACCCCAGCATTCCCTCTGCAGCCATCCCATTCGACTGCGCGTAATCCAAATCTTCTTCTTCTTCCCAAGCACCCTCAAGATCTGGAGACTCGCCATTAAACAAATCAGCCAAAGTATTGAGTTCCGCCACCCCCACTTCAGGGCCGCTGCGAGCAGAAATTCTCAAAGAATCAGTCTCTATATCTGACTCTAGGAACCCTTGAAAATCATCGAACTGCGGCGATCGACCCTCACTGACATCATTGCCTTCGGTAGTATCCAATTGATCGAACAACTCATCTATATTCAACCCAGAAACCGTCGGTAGTAATTGTTCGTCCGAACCAGAATCGCCTAACCCAGCCCGCTTCCAAGCGGCATCTTCAGCAGAGATCCAATTTCCGCCGGCACTACTCGGTTGAGCGAAGGCCAGCAAATCCTCAAAATCGGTTTCGGGAACCCGAGCCTCGGGCATCAGCGACAGAAGTTTTTCGCTAGGCGCGATCGAATCAGACAATCCCGAAAGCACCAACTCCTGCGCTTGTTTGATATCCTTAATCACAGTGGGAGCCAAAACCCGGTAAGTATTTTCTGGATTGGCGATCGCCTCAGACACCACAGCCATCAACTCGATCCAGCCGGGAAGCTCAAATTCCTCCCCCGCCATTCTCAAATTCCGACAAATATTCTTGAGCTGCCGCCTGCTTTCATTCCCCTCCGGCTGTTTGAACTCCTGCAGCATTTCCCGCATCCTCGCGGGCACATCCGAGTCAAACACCAAATGCAGCGCACTGTCTTCTGTTTCTGTCGAATCAAAGTCGTAAACCGCCCCCGAACCCGCCATACCCCTCTCCGAGCCAAACGCCCCCGCCCCCATCCCAGCCAGAACCGGTTGAGGTAACGACAGCGGACTGCTCTGATCTACATCCCGTCCCGAGTGTCCGACAAGTCCCCCCAAATGCCCGTTGAGTTCATCAAACACCGGCTCCAACTCTCGAACCATCTGTTCGCCCATCTCTTCCGTCAGCCCAAAAGGCCCCGAAAGTTGCTCCAACAACCCTTGCAACGTATCAAAAATTCGCAGGAACAGAGATTCTAGCTGTTGGTCTACCTTAACGCTGCACTCTTTTAAAACCTTAAAACTATCCTCTAATCGGTGAGATGTTTGCTGAATGCTCGTCAGCCCCAGCATTGCCGCACCTCCCTTAACAGAGTGAGCGGCCCTAAATACTTCGTTAACCAGTTCTGGGTCTTCGATCGTCGCCTGCAGATTCAGCAAACCTTGTTCGATCGTATTGAGATGGTCTTTTGCCTCCTCAATAAAATAGCCCATTATCCTCTGTTGTTGTTCTGGCAGCATAGTTTTATTCCTGATTTTAATCGTTATTGTATTGGGTCTATTTTAGCTAGCGGGCGCGTGAATCCCCACTTCATAATTTTCAATTTGGGGTGGGATGAAAGCCTGGTCGATCGAGGTTGGGATGTTGACCATTTTGCTTCGCAACCGGAAAATATCTGCACACTGCGTAAATATTCTGTTAGATTAATTGACACTCTCCGGCGTGAACGCACGGAGATTCTTTAATCTACGAGCCGACTTGCTGAGGCAGGATTTCTCCAGCGACAGTAGAGGTTAACTCTCAAGAGAGCGTTACTGGGAGCATCTCAGTTTTGCATTTATAGTGCGAGCGTCCCCGCTCGCGAGTACAAGACGCGAGCTCGCGACAGCTCGCACTACAATAAAAAAAATGCTTTTTGCAAAACTGAGATGCTCCCTTGGGACAGATACACCATACCGGCTAGCGGTTGGTGTGGGTACTTCACCCAAGATACAAATCATGCAGCCATTTTGCTGTATTTGAGTCCGAATACCAGGAATTATTTCTATGCCTCGCGGTAGTTTTTGAGGTTGAGGTGCAGATGTGCTTCTTACATCTTTAATCCTTCCTTTTTTAAACCTATTTTGAGATTTTTCTAATCGAGAAACTTTCCATAAATGATTAGGATTAATGCAGTTACGGACATCACCACTATGGCGACAAAAGTATTATGCTTTAATCGGACGATCCAAGCTATTTGCTAATGCTAAACGGTGTATTGTAAGCGTTTCTATTCACCCTCAAGTTTATATCTTTTGTTGGTATAACTCCTGCTATTTTTTGAAAGAGTAGAGATAATACAGCCCATCGGCTGAATTTCACCAAATATGCCAGTAATCACCTCTACTATGTATCGTCCATTTGTACAACTCCTAGTTTATTTAGGTGCTGGATAGGTATCCCCGCAGCGCTTTTAAGGCTGCGAGGTTACTTTTTGTCTTTCATTGTTTCTGCAGAAACCTGCTGATAAATTAGCAAGTAAAAAAAGCATCAAACAATCAATTATTGTCTTTCTGTCGTTTCTACTCGGAACCTTTCCACCGATGTCAAAAGGTCGCGAGCAACGCCTACCAAATTTTGCAAAGCACCGGAAACTCGCTGCGCTTCCTGGGATGTTTCCTGAGCGGTTAATTCCACGGCCTGCATCACACTGGCGACGGAGCGAGCTGTTTCATTCTGTTCTACAGTGTCCGCTGTAATCGATCGCACTAACACGTCAATTCGATTAGTCACTTGAATGATATCTTCAAGCGATCGCTTCGCCTGCTCGGCCAACTTTGTCCCCTCAATCACCTGCTGCGTCCCTTCTTCCATCGCCATCATTACCGCGCCAGTTTCATTTTGAATTTGCATCACGATCTGCTCAATTTCTTTCAAAGACTTAGCCGATCGATCTGCCAACTGTCGCACCTCATCCGCCACGATCGCAAAACCCCTACCCGATTCCCCAGCTCTCGCCGCCTCAATACTAGCGTTGAGAGCCAACAAATTCGTCCGAGAGGCGATCGCCGCAATCAAACCCACAATCTTAGAAATTTCTTGAGAAGCTTCCGCCAACCGCTTGACTTTTCTCGTGGTTCCTGCAACCGTTTCTCGAATCTCCAAAATCCCGGCCACCGTCCGTTCCACAGCCTCGCCGCCTTTGAGAGCCGTCGCCGCCGCGCCCCGGGCCACTTCTTCCGCCTCCCTAGCGCTCTCTGCAACCCGCTGAATCGCGTCGGTGAGGACTTGCACCGAATTGAGCGTCGCCGCCTGTTCCTCAGCCTGCCGCAGCGCGTCAGAAGACAAATCGCCCGCAAACTTGGCACTATCCGTAGCGCCCTTGCTGACCTCGCGAGCCGCCTGCTTCACCTGATGGACAATTTCCCGCAAATTTTGAATCGTCAAGTTAAACGAGTCAGCAACAGCGCCCAAAACGTCGGCCGTCACTTCCGCAGTCACAGTCAAATCGCCCCGCGCCGCTCCTTCCACGTCATCTAGCAAGCGAATCACCTGGCGCTGCAAATCTTCCTTTGCCTGTTCCTGCTCGTCAGACTTGCGCCTGGTATCGCTAATCGTGGTTTGGATCACCTTCGCCATGTGGTTGAATTTAGCAGCCATTCTGCCAAACTCATCCTCCGAATAAATCGTAGCGCGAGCGTCCAAAGTTCCTTGAGATACAGCATCGAACTGAGCTTGCAAATTGTCCGAGGATTTACGCACCTGCTTGGCGATCAACTGGCCGATGCCCCAAGAAGTTAAAAAGCTGGTAATACCTGCGGCTGCGGTCATTACCCAGCCTGTTTGTCGCAGGTATACGATCGCCTCCGGCTTGTCTTGCCGCAGAGCTTGATAGGAAGCAATGTTAGTAACGAAAGCCACAGCTACCAGAGAAACCAGTCCGGCCCCGATCGCCGTGTACAACTGTTTTGTAAACAAAGGAGCATTTTCCAAGAAAGCCAATCCCCCCTGTTCTACAGTCACCGAAGTATCCAGCGCTTCAGATTCTGTCGCAGCAAAACTCGACACCGACGCACCAACAGGGCCAGAAATGGTAAACATCTCGTCGTCTCGAATTGCCGAGCCGTCGCTGTTGTCAAAGTCCAGGCTGCCCGTCGAGCCGATCATGCCGCTCGTCGAGTTGCCAAAATTGGTGTTACCTCGAGTCAGCATCGAACTGCTGGCATCTTCTGAGATGTCAAAGTCCGGCAAATTGCCCAAATCGTCAAATTCGTCAAATTCGTCTAAAAAGTCGCTGTTTTCTGGAGAATTCCCAGTTTTTGACGACCATTCGCTGTTGGGAGCGTTGCCCGCCCCGAAAGCTGTCGCTTGCTCGCTGTCGTCGAAAGAAAAAGCATCGCTGAAAGCGTCGTCATCAAAAGCGTCTAACTCGAAGCTGTCGATCGAACCAAATGCCGGGGGTTCCGAGTCACCGTAACCGTTGTTGTTAGAGGAAGAGCGATCGACCGAATTAAATTGTCCCTGGCTCGATCTTTGACTGTGAGAATTAGGGACAGCACCTCCCATCAGCAGCGTTTCGTCTTCCGCCAGCGAATAGTTTGACGAGTAGTCCGAGTTGTTAGTATTCGGCTGGTTTTGAGCTCCAGAAGACCCGAAACCCGAAGGTATCGGATCGGCAAAGGGGTCTGCGGCTGTCGCCGAAGGAGGTAGATTTTGACCGAGATCCGAGCCGCTTGTCGGCGGGGTTTGGTAGTCGTAGTCAGAGAAATCTTCGAGTTCGTCTGGCAAATCTAGCGCACCAAAAGGTTCGCTAAAATTGTCCGACGGCCCGGTGCGGGAGTCGATGTCGTTAGAGTCAAAAGAATTCTCGATTTCTGAAGAAGCGAAACCTTGACCGTTGAGTTGAGTCGGAGCTTCTGAAAACGCATCTCCTGAATAAGGTGCGCTTTTAGCAGACGCTTTGTCCCCAGACAAGTCACCAGCATCAAACGCTGCCTCATCCAAGGCAAAAGGGTCTTCAAAATCAGAATCGGCAAACCGATCCATGTCTAGCGGCTCCGACGCATCAGCATAAGCTGCCATCCCGCCGCTATCGCTACCAAAGGGGTTAGAATGCGAGGTTAAATCTTCTTGATTGTCCCTGCTCGTGGCATCTTGTGGTTCCCACTCCAAGCCGCTCATGCCCAAGTCGGCCAAGTCCAGGTTTTCTAGGTCGTCGTCTGCCAATTGACCGACATAGGGCTCCCCGGCGACAGAATCTCCACCAAAAAGTCCCAGATCCGGGTCTTCTAAGCCTTCATCAACAGATAAGTCTGGGTAGAATTCCAATTCTGTTTGAGCCGACAAAGCCTCTAAATTTTCCGTGTGCAGTTCTCCCGATAAAAATTGGTCTGTGTAGGTAATTCCGCTGTGAGCGTGTTCGACCAAACTGGGGTCGTCGCTGAGACCTAACACCACCGTGTACTGTTCCCGTGCTACCTCGTACTGTTGCAGTCCGTAGCAGTAGATGTGTCCGCACAGCAGGCGAGCGCTGGGATCTTCGGGAAAATCTTCTACTAATTGATAAACTAGGGCCGCAGCTTCTGAATAGTTGCCCTCCATGTAGGCCGCTTCTGCCCGTTGGTAGTCCTGCTGAAAGTTGGTACTTGTTGCCATTTGCCGCCCTCTTTTGATTTTAGATTTTAGATTTTAGATTTTAGATTTTTATCTTGAATGTTTAGATGCGCGCCTCAAGTCCTGTGACTGTTAATGATTAGACCCCTATCGCCAATCGCCAATCTAAAATCGATTTCACGCTGCCCACCGCGCCGATCGCAGAATTTTCACTTGATCTAGCAGTCGCAGCACTGTTTGAGCTTGTGGGCCTAACATCCATTCTCCCCTCAGAAATGGAATCATGCCGTCTGGTGCATTGTTTTGGGAGTGTAGTTGCTCTACGTCGAGCCAGTCCATCCCCACAATGCGATCGACTGCGAGCCCCAAAATCGTGTCTTGGTCTTCCACAGCCACGATGGGAATTTCGGGTCTGTCGGTGTTGAGAGGTGTTTGGTCTCCCAAAAACTGACCGAGATCCGCCACCCAAATCACTCTTCCTCTCATGTTTAGCGTACCTAAAAGCAGAGAAGAAACGTTAGGGATAGGTGTCATGCGGTCTGGGGAGGGAGATAATACCTCTCTAATCCCGATCGCCGGCAGTGCGAACTCGTTCCCCGAAGGAACGTAGAACCGCAGGTGCAGCTCGCCTTCGGGAGTTTCCAGTTCTTGGAATTCTGGAGCCTGATCTATGCCTTGTCCTGGTAATATAAAGTCTGAGCTGCCACTAATCATAATTCTGACACCTGCATTTCTAGCAAATTTTTAACGTTTAGCGCCTTGAGAAGGCACTGTGGAAACTTCGACGGTCAAAACTTGACAATGCCAAGCTTGACACAGCCAAGGGGTGAATGGCTATCCTGCGGTTCGTTTTTGGCAATAAATGCGCGCTCTCAATAATAATTTAGGGTGCGATCGATTATTCACCACTTCTAAAGACTCTATTTGACCGACGCCAGCAGCATCAATCCAGTTAGATTTAGGGAATCCCAGTCGAGTCCGATTAAACTTGGTTAATCCACCAGAACCAGTTGAAACACGCAATCCAGTTTCTTTCAGCCGATTAAATAATGCCCACCGAGTTGAATTAACTGCTGCTGCATTTTTCAGGAGATGCTTTGCTTGAGCGATAATCCGCTTGAGAACATCTGGCTTTTTAGGCTTAATTGGTTGACAAATTGGTTCAAAGGAAACAGCGGTTTTTATCCATCAAAAGCGTCATTGCTTGACGCCTCGGCTTTGCTTTCTTCGATTGCGTTTTCGGTGACGAAGGTTTTAACGCTTACATTAATACCTACCTACCGATTTTTGGGTTGGGGAATGTTAAACTTTCGGCATCGCAGAATGAAACCAACCAAAGACCAGCTTTTTTTTGACGGTAAAAGTCTGGGAAACCAAACTACAGTTTAAAGGTTCGTCAAGGTCGAACGTCCCAAGTGTGGCAATCTTAATTATACTTCTGCGATCGTCCTTGTGGGGCAGGTTTTTCGCTGGCTTTTTACAGGCTTTTTGCGAGACGATTCTTGTGTTTTTCGGATGGGACACAATTTTTCGATTTGACAAATATAGCGCGCCGGATTGACCGTTTCGCCGATCGGCAAAAGTTGAATTGCTCGATCGCCCAAAACGATACTGATTCAAAGCATTCTTGAGGTTAATCAAAGCGTTTTGATACATCCTGTCAGACAATTGATTCATCCAGTTTAATTCAAGTGGTTTTTTTAGGCGATCTGTGAAAAGATTCTTGCTTTCTTCCATCGACTTCGAGTCCAACAGCACCCTTACCGTAAATCAGCAACGTCTATTTTTCTTTGAGTTCATCTTCGAGCGATCGATCTAATAATCTTGTTGATAGATTCGATGAAGGATAGCCCGGGCCCACATATTTTTCTACCAACATTAATAATTCGCTTTCGCCAAAAGGTTTGGTGTAGAAGTCTGTAGCTCCGGCCATGCGGGCTTTAACGCGATCGATAAATCCGTCGATGCCTGTGAGCATGACGATCGGCGTTTGCCGGAAAGCGGTAGAATTGCGGAGCATAGCGCAAACTTCGTAGCCGTCGAGTTCCGGCATGGCGATGTCGCACAGAATTAAATCGGGTTTGAGTTGAAAAACCAAACTCAGGGCTTGCAGGGGATTGCCGATGGCAGTAGCTTCGTAACCGTGTTCGTTTAAAATTGACTCGACTGTTTTGCGAATCACATTGTCATCGTCAATGCAGACAACTCTCTTAACCTTGTTTTCTGGATGCGGCGGCCATTCTCTTCTGTCGTTTGCCGGCGCAACAGATGGCTCGTAAAATACTTGTACCAATCCCTGCTGCACGAAGGGGTAAATCGCCTTAGCGACAGTCAGCACGTCTCTGTTGAGGTAGCGTGCCATTTGGCGGATCGAAGTGTGACCGTCGGCCCAGCGCCTGAGAGTATTAAAGGTACTGGCTGGGAGGGCGACTCGTAGCTCGGTTGGATCTGAAATAACCGGACATTGGTTTGGCGACTGAATGTGAGGGTGAAACTGTTTCCACTGCTGCACCTGTTTGACAATCTTCGCTAGGAGGGGGCTAATTTCTAAGCTGGTCAGTTGAGGGGCTAATGCTGACCCCATTTCAAAAGTGAAGGAACCTTGATGAAGGCTGAGCAAGTCAAACAGGGTTTCGTGAACCATGCTGTGGATGATGTTGCGCCCTTGAGCTGGGGTGAGGATGTGGTTTTCTAGCAGGGCCCACAGATAGCCGTATTCTGGGGCATTGGTAGATGCCATATAAGGAACTTGGATTTTGTCGAGGGCTGTGTCTGCTTTGTAGCGGCGCAGGTAGTCGCGCAAGCGCAACAAACTGCCCGCACTCTGGGTAGCGTAAATAATCTGACCGTTGAAGCAGAAGACATACCAGGATTGTCCTGCAAGGGAGCGCGGGGGGGGTTGAGTACCCGTGTTGCTGGCGGTGGAACTGTAGGCTTCTACGAACAGTTCTCCGGTGCGCTGACCTAACTCAATCAATTGCAGGATGCTGCGGATGTCAATTTCACTCAAATTTCCCTGCATGCAGCTAAACTATCCTCTTTAAAACCGTTGTCTGAGATCGGAAAGACTGTGTGCTGGCCCAAAGATTGACTTGAGTTTCCGCGATCGTTGGCGCGATCGTACAATTGGGAATTGACGAAAGGGCGATGCGGCAAGTGGCGGGCTTTTTGGCAGCGCTAGGAGTCCATAACCTGAAACCGCACAAATCGCGGCATTCTCGCAGTGTGTAGAATCCACATCGCACAATTATTGTACGGGCTTTTCGAGCGTGCAACGCTGGCATTTCCGACTGGTTCAAGCCTTGAATCCCAACAGTTTTGATATTTACTGTGCGCGGTGGGTCTTTTTGGTTGAGTTCTGTCTTAAACCTTGACACTCCCCTGCTATCGAGGCGAGGGGATTCTTGGATCAGCCAGTCGAACTTATCTCTGTTTTGTCGCCACCAGCGAATAGAGATCGGTTTCCTAGCGTGAATTCCGGTGTGCCCCACCGTATTTAAATTGATTCCTGCACGGGCTTTCAAACCCTTTGCTAAAATATTTCTTCCAGCGTTGTGGTCGCGATCTAGTATCGTTCCGCAACCGCAAATATGCGTTCGGGTTGATAAAGTTTTCTTAACAATGTCGCCACAGTTTGAACATTCCTGAGATGTGTATTGTGGTGGAACAGCGATAACTGTTTTGCTGTACACTTTTCCAAAATACTCCAACCATTGAGCAAACTGTGACCACGCGGCATCACTAATTGATTTAGCAAGTTTGTGGTTCTTGACCATGTTACGCACTTGAAGGTCGACCTAGGCTACAAAATCGTTAGATTTCACTACGTACAACGCCGTCTTAATGGCGAAGTCTTTACGCTGCCGACTAACCTTTAGGTGCTTTCTTCCTAACTTGTTGATTGCCTTTTTCCGGCTTTGGGAGCCTTTTTTTTTCCGAGAAACTCGCTTCTGCAATCTCTTCAGAGCTTTTTCGCTTTGGCGGAGATACCGAGGATTGGGAACTGTTTCACCGTCGCTGTCAGTATAGAAGTGGTTTAATCCAACATCTATGCCGATAATTTTACCAGTAGAAACGGCTTCCTCTTTTCGTTCGATGTTGATGCAGAATTGGGCATAATAGCCGTCGGCACGACGCACTACCCTAATTCGCTTGATTTCATCGGGTGCCGAGAAATGCAAATCCCGATTACCAATTAACTTGAATTTTCCAGCAGCAAAGCCATCCTTAAACGTTAGGCATCTTTTGTCACTAGAAAGCGCCCAGCCGGATTGTTTGTACTCGACGGAACGAGTGTACTTCTTGAACTGCGGGTAGCCCTTTTTTCCGGGCTTCTTAGCTTTGCAATTGGCGAAAAAACGTTGGACAGCCAAAATAGCACGTTGGGCCATCGCTTGACGTGCCGTTGAGTTAAGCTTGCCTGCCCATTCAAACTCTTTCGCCACAACGGCGCATTGTTTGTACAGGTCTACTAACTTAATCCCTTGATTTTCTACCCAATGTCTAAGAGTTTTGTTTCTGACAAATTGAGCCGTCCGAATCATGTCATCGATGATTCGATATTGCTCCGCTTTGCCTTTTAACTTAAACTCTAAAACTATCATTGTAATAGTTTATCACTTTTGCTAAAACTTTTACCTATAAGTCTGTATATTTAACAAGTCTTCACACTTGTTGTAATTAAAGCCGTCCTATAAGGACGGGGCTTTAGACCCAATTTTTTGGTAAAATTATGTGCGGTCAAACATGGACACTCGATCGGGCTAAAGCCACGCTCGATTATTGCTTCTACGAATCGACTTGCTGATGCACCCATTACTTCAACTAGACAGTTTTTGACTGACCCCGACCAAAAACGGGTGGCGTGCCGCCTACTCCGATCGCGGCGATCGCCAATTTTGAAAAGAACGTTCCTGCTAGGGTAACAGCAGTTGACATTTTACCTAAATTTACCTAGGTTTTAGTAACTAAAACCTAGGTAAATTGACGAACAGACTAATTAGCGTTGGTGATTTCGATCGAAAGAGAAGGTGCAACCTTTGAAAAAGACCTCGCCAGCGACGTTTCGGAAATAAATAACTCATTCAAAATATTGCGAATTCTGCGCGAAGCAATTAATATACAAAGATACAACCGCATTGAGAGGTCGAATCAATGGCTACCCTAACTTATTGCAAAGGCTTGCCCACACCAGCAGATGAACTCAACGAACTAGGATTTACAGATTTCGAGATGTTCTTAGAAGCTTACGCCCCAATTGTTAGGGCTGCAAGTATTGAAACAGTCAACCACTTACTTTTAAGTACACAATTCAAGAAGTCCGACTGGAACACACACTTACAGCAAACCTACGGCATCAATAAGCGCCATGCAAATGGCGTAATCAGTGCGGCCAAAGGTCGTGTAGACGGGGCTAAAGAACACAGAATTTTACACACAAAGACTCTTGAAGGAAAGATTAAATCCATTAGTGTATGGCTCAAGAAAGCCGAACGTAAGTTGGGATTAGCCCGTAAATTTTATGCCAAGAAAAAATGGCATAATTCAAAGACAGGTTGTAATTTTCCCATAGCTTGCTCGCTCCAATACAAATCTACCAATTGGCAGAGTTTACGCTTTCAAATACACAATAAAAAGCGTAGACTGACCCTGTTAACGAATAGGCTCGAACACTTAAGAGTCAAGCCAATCAAAGTCGTCGTCCCTCACGGTGATATTTTTGTCGTCGGCTCTAAAGACGAGTCTTTTGGCAATCAAGTCTCCCATTGGAATGGGAGCGAAATAACTTTTAGAGTCCCCAAATGCTTAGAGTCACGATTCGGGAAAGCTGTATCTTCCGAGGTTGGTGATTTCAATCGCAACATAAATAGACTACCAGAATGCGGGGCTAAAACCTGGCACTTCTACCGTAAAAACGGAAAGTGGGTTATTGCCGTGCAATTTACTCCCAAGCCTGTGAATCAAGTTTCTAGAAATAGGATGTACGGTTGCATTGGTATCGATATGAATCCTGGTTCTATTGGGTGGGCGTATGTTGATAATGAAGGGAATCTCAAAGCCAAAGGGCAGATTCCATTAAAGATGGGCTTACCGAATGGCAAGCAGCAGGCTCAGATTGTTTATGCCTGCTTGCAACTAGCAACAAAAGCCACGGAGTTTGAATGTCCCGTAATTTGTGAAGAACTTGATTTCTCAACAAAAAAGGAATCTCTAGGGGAGAAAGGTAGAAAGTATGCCCGGATGTTATCGGGTTGGGCGTATAGCGAGTTCTACAAACAACTCAGTTCTATTTTGTCGAATCGCGGAATTGAGTTAATTGCAGTCAATCCAGCTTATTCAAGTATTATCGGCTTGGTGAAATACCTAAAAATGTATGGCGAGTGCCAGCGACGAATCGGCTGCACTGGTAATTGCTCGCAGGGCTATGAAATTAAGTGAAAAAATACCTCGCTCCTTAACCGCCTATTCCGAGGTGAACCCGGAAAAGCACGTAGGTCGCGAGTGGAGCCAACTGAATAGAAAAATCAAACGTTCCGCTGTAATATCACGTCGCTGTGATTATTATAGCGTTTCTAACTGGAGTTTCTTGGTCAACCTCGATGCCGAGGAAGCGTAAGCGCTAAGAAAGAACGTTTAAAGCTTATACCGCAGAGCTTACCCAGGTTTACCTAGGTTTTTATAAGCGGTGATTCATCTCCTGCAAGTAAATCGAAAATCGAAAACTTGTACAGCGAAGCCGAAGTATCGAAAACTTGTACGGCGACTCGTGCCCTGGGACTTGTGTCCCGCGAAGCCGAAGTAAGCCGAAGCAAGCGGAAAAATCTAAAATCTAAAATCGACTGACTTTTTTCGGCTTTGGGCTGTGAGAGTCGCTGCGGTTTTGCTAGTCTTGAATCAAGTGGCATTGAGGCTGCTCTGCCATTTTTCCAGAAAGCGGGCGGTGGCAAGGTTTTCGAGACGCTCTCCGTTGTGGGAGTGTTGTGGGTGATTGCTGTGCGCGATCGGGGAAAGGATGCTCTCCCCGGATTGGGAAAACGACACCAAAGACTACTTAGTATTTTCGGTCTTTAAGTAGCTTAAAGTAAGTTTGGATAGGTTTTACGAAGCAGAGGACTATTAGTGTGCTGTATCTAGCAGAAGTACAAAAACAGAGAAGCGGCTTTGGTCTCGGTGGCGGTAAGGCTGAACTGAAACTGCTAGCTTGTCAGCGGGGCGAACACAATTGGAGCGCCGTACCGGGGGATGATGCGATTCCAGTTGAGGAAGCTAATAAGTTTAACGACGGCACGCTGGTGCTGGTTGAGTTGAGCGCTAACAAGCAAGTACAGCGGATTCAGGAGGCTGCCCGCCAGTTGGTGAGCATTCTGCAAAATTTCTCGCGCTTGCAGGACAAGTTTAAGGATAAGGAAGAGGAAATTGAACAGTGGAAGGCTTCTCTGACGTTTTCGAGTCAGGAGCTCAATCGCCGGGAAATGGAAATGCAAGCCCGCGAAGAGCAGTTGGCTCAAATGGAAGAGGAGTTGGAGCGGCTGGAGGCTCAGCGCTCGGAAATTGAAAATACTCGCGATGAGGCTAACCGATTGCGGGATGAGGTCGATCGCAGCCGGGTGGAAATTGAGACGGCTTGGGAACAGTTGCGGGGCGAACAGCAGCAGGTGGCTCAGCAGCAGTCTCAGATTCCGCAGGGGGCTGCGATCGACGAGCAGCAGGCACTGAGGATTCAGGAGTTGATGAACAAGCTGGGAGGTGCAATTTCTGCCGCTCAAGGGGTTCGGGAACAATTGAATCAGTCTTTTGGTGTTGTGGGGGCTCAGCAAGCAATTGTGGATTTGCACTGGCAGCAGTTGGAGCAAAAACGGGCCAATGCTCAGCAGCAGCAGGAAGAGGTCGATCGACAGCTTCAAAGCCTGCAAAGCCGCTGGCTGGAGTGGTATCAATCTCAAGATGTTTTGGGACAAGCTCGGGCGGATCTTAAGGGGCATCAAAGTACGCTCAGCGCTAAGCAGGATCAGGTTGAGTCGATGTCTTTGCAGGTGCGGGCTGTTGAGGATATGTACGAGCAATTTTCTCGGTTCGCATCTGCTGCGGGTGCTGGTGGGGGTATGGAGCAGGCAGTAGATGTGTCTGCTCTGGAGCAGATGCCGGTTGATGAGTTGCAGGGGCTGGTGCAACACTTGCAAGAGGATTTGGAAAAGGTGTTCCGCTTTGTTAACGATCAAGAGGAGGAGTTGACTCTCCAACGGGAGACTATTGAGGAGCTGCAAGGGAAAATTCAAGCGGCTTCGGAGTACGATCGCATGGCTTTGGAAAATGAAATGGCCGATGAGCTCGAAAGTTATCAGATGTTGAACGAAACTCTGGTGGGACAGCGGCTCCGCTTGCAGGAACGGGAGGATGTTTTGAAGCAGCATCAGGGGGTGCTGTGGCGAAGATTGGGTACTGCTAATGCTCCAAAACAAGATCCTGCTGATATTGATTGGGAGCCGATGGTTGCACAGCTCAATTCTGTCCGCCAGCAGCAAAGCCAAGAACTGCAAAGGCTGGAAAATGAAATTAGGCAGGTGCGGGAACTTATATCTCAAATTGAGGAAAATGTCAACCGCCAAAATGTAGAAAGTGAGTCGAAACGTTACGAACTCAAGCAGTTAGAGCAGAATTTGTTCAATCAGAAAGGTGCTGTGGCGGAACTATGGGGCCGGGTGAATGTTTATCAAGAAATGTTGCAACCGATGCAGGATAATTTGAGCGGGCTGCGCCTCAAGCTGGAAGCGGCGGGGGGGGAACTCGATGGCGTGCAGCAGACTGGGGAGGAGCAAGATCGGGTAGTTTCGGATCTGCGACAAGTTCTTTCGGGTTGGATGACTACTTAAAATTTAATATCTAAAATTATCCAAGGTTTTTCAACTCGGGCGATCGCTCCTCCTGGAAATGGATCGGTTTGCGATCGGTTGGGCGCTGCGATTAAGCTGGTGAGTTTTTCTACGCTGTCAAAGCTGGGTGCTGAGGGTAATATTTGTTGCAGTAGCTGTCGCATAGCCCGTCGCTGCAACGCTAGGGGTGCTTCTCGCAAAATCGGGCGATTTAAGTTGACGGGCAGTTGAAATTTCACCTGCTCGCTGTCTGCAATGGGACAGATTGCTCGCTGTAGCAAGTCACTGGCTGCAAGTTCGAGATATTCGACGTCGGCGCGGAGGAGTTCGGCTGTTTGGGCGATCGCCTGTTGGGCTTTTGGGTTGAAATGAGTTTCTAAATAAGGCAATAATTCCGATCGAATGCGGTTGCGGGCATATTTTAAGTCTTGATTTGTGGAATCTTCCCAAATTGGTAGTTTTTGCTCTTGACAAAATTGACCGGTTTGCGATCGGGTGATTTCGAGCAAGGGACGAACTAAATAGATTTTAGATTTTAGATTTTCGATTTTCGATTGGGAATTTTCATTTTGATTTTCCAATCTAAAATCTAAAATCGGCGATCTCAAATCGAACAGGGGGCGCGTCCAGGTGAGGGCAGAAAGTCCGTCTGCCCCGCTACCGCGAATTAGGTTGTAGAGGAGTGTTTCGGCGCGATCGCTGGCTGTGTGGCCTGTGACAATGTAGGGGTAGTTGTGGGCGATCGCAATTTCGGTTAAAGCTTGATACCGCCACTGTCTTGCCGTCGCTTCGGTTTTGGGCACTAACAAGGCGGTTTGCAAATAATAGGATATGCCCCAATTTTTCGCTAAATTTTCTACATGACTTGCATTTAATTGAGAATCAGAACGCCAGCGGTGATCGCAGTGGGCGATCGCTAAATCCCAACCCCATTTTGGCTGCAAATCCACCAGCAATTTGAGCAAACACAGAGAATCTTGGCCGCCGGATACTGCTACCAACAATCGCTGATTTGAGGGCAATATTTGTCGCAGCAGCAGCGTCCGGTGCAGTTGAGCGTGGAGGTGCGTCCAATTGAAAGATTCAGCCATGAGAGCAGTTTTTCATGCAGTAAGTCATTGGGAATTGGGAATTGGGCGGAGCGAAGCGGAGGGATTGGGAATTGGGGATTGGGCATTGGGCGGAGCGAAGCGGAGGGATTGGGCATTGGCCAAACAGGGCATTAGTCAACAGTTAACAGTTAACAGTCAACAGTCAACAGTCAACAGTCAACAGTTAACAGTTAACAGTCATTAGTCATTAATTATTGGTGCTGTCCTTCCCGAGCTTTCCGTCCAATGTCCACCGTCCGAAGAGAAATGGAAGAAGGAAGAAGGAAGTTCAGCGTACTCGCAGTCTAGCCTGCAAGCTATGGTAGTGCTGTCCGCGAAGAGCGGTTAGACAAAACTCGCTCATCGCCGACACTAAGCCCGTGCGATATAGCGACAGCTTGCAAAGAGAAAACAAAGCTTTTTGCAAAAATATGAGATGATCCTAACAAATGGGTGTTGAGGGAATTGGGAATTGGGCGGAGCGAAGCGGAGGGATTGGGAATTGGTAATAGGGCAATTTCCCCTTTTTTTCACTCACAATTGGCACTTTCCCATTCTCTAAATTTCTGCTTTTTAGCTCCACATTCCTCTACTGTGAGGGTTGCTGTCTGGATACCCAGACAAAGGATAATTGTCACTTATTTGTGTTGAATCGGCTACAGTTGGTTCATCATTAGTATCAGTTGGGAATGAGCTATTTTGGTCGTAGGTCTGCGTGGTGTCTGATGTTTCTGGGGAGGCTGGAAGGGCTTTTTGTTCTGTTACCTCAGATTCGATCGGGTAAAACTCCAGACGCATCCTAAGTTTGCCTTTTGTCCAGTTTTTTCCGGCACTTAAAACTTCGCAATCCATGCCGTCTGAAAATAAGTGTTGTTCTAGCAATTTTGACTGCATAATGGTCATAAATTCGCTAACTTTGAATGTACACTGATACATTAAAGCGCTGGCAGGAGCAGACAAAACATCGTCTTCTTTGAGAAATATTTGTGATTCGTCCATATCAATTGTCCTGTTAATGAAGGAAGACGGAAAAGGGAAGAGAACCCTTCGGCTACGCGAGCGGGTAAAAAGAAGGAAGAGGGAAGAAAGTTTTTGATTCTCGATGCTTTTATAAGCTGGCATTGCATTGATGTCAAGTTTACCTCAAACGTAGTACCGGTCTGCTGTTTTACGATTAGGCTCCGAGCCCCCCAAATTCTTGCCCCCTACTCCCCCTTAAGAAGAGGGGGGTGGAAGCGATGGAAGTCCCCTTTTAAAGGGGAATTTAGAAAGAGGCAGACTCGGATGCAAACTAGAGATACAAAGGATTTTAGGCTGAATTTGACACTAATATTGGGCGTTGCCACCTGAGAACCGGAGATGCTATTAATCCCTACGCTTTGATTTATGCTGTTTTTCTGTGGCTGATTGGTGGCTGGGAAATTAGAAAAACCAACCGTAGGAATGTAAACCTTTGCCTAGCAGATTAACGCCTAGATAGCAAATCCAAACTACTACAAAACCTGTGGCGGCTAAAATTGCTGGGCGTCTTCCCTGCCAGCCGCGAGTGATGCGGGCGTGCAGGTAGGCTGCAAATACTAACCAAGTAATTAGCGCCCAAGTTTCTTTCGGGTCCCAACTCCAGTATGATCCCCAAGCTTCGTTAGCCCAAACGGCACCGGCGATAATTCCAACTGTCAGCAAGGGGAATCCTAAACCGATGATGCGATAGCTAATGTTATCAAGGGTTTCTGCTAGATTCAAGCGCTGGGGCGAGAGAAGTTCTGCGGTTTGAGTTGGGGCGGTTGATGCGGTTTGAACGGTTGCTAGTTCTAGCACTGCGGTGGTGCTGTAACCGTTATTGCTGTTGAAAGCGGGTTCGCCAACAGGTTGTCCGCTGTCGTCGTCGGCTGGGGGTTGGGGGTTTTGTGGGCGTTGGAGGCGGTAGTTGCCGTTGCGGTTGCTGTTGGTGCCGAAGGAACTGCCGGTGAGTTCGATTTTTTGGCCGCGGGTGACGATTAAAAATGCGATCGCCAGCAATGCTCCTACCATTAAGGTGGCGTAACTGAGCATCATGACGCTAACGTGCATCATCAGCCAGTTGGATTTGAGGGCTGGTACTAGGGGCTCTGCCGATTGCATGGTGTCGGGGAGAGTCAGGGCGGCAAAGGCGGTTATTGCCATTGCTACGGGGGTTGTCGCTACTCCTACTAGACGGGAACGGCTCATGTTTTCGGCGACTAGATGGATGGCGGTGATGCCCCAAACTAGGAAAAATAGGGATTCGTAGAGGTTGCTTAGTGGGAAGTAGCCGGCTTCTATCCACCTAGAACCGAGTAAGGCGGCGATGGAGAGGTTGGCGACGGCCATTCCTGCGGTGCCTAGGGCGGCCAGGTAGGGAATGTTGGGGAAGGCTGCGCCTACCCAGTAGATGAGCATTGTTGCGAACAGGATGGCGAAGGAGATGTTGTCCAGCCAGTTCTGAAGTACGACCAGATCCATATTATTTACTCCGGTAGTGTTTTTACTTATTTTTGCTAACTAGATCGATCGTACTGGGGTTCGGGAGTTTTGGGTTTGAGATTTTGAATTTTTGTGGCAATTATGAGTTTTTGGCTGTGGTTGAGGTGCCTGGGGGCGATCGCACGGACGCCTAAAACAAGCTACTCTTGACCCACCAGACGAGTGTCACCCCGTCAAGTCGCGCTGGTTGATTCTGGCTGACGGCTTGAGGTTGGACGAGTTGAAAGTAAGGAAACACCGAATGCTGAGGGTCGAAATTCGATCGCCCGCTAACAAATTTAGTCCTGGACGTAGAGGGGCAGAAACAGGGTTTTTTCAGGAAAATCCTTCGTTTTCACCCAGAGATTAAGTAAAAAACCCGGTTTTTTTGTCGGGAGTGCGTCTAGAACTGAAAATATAGGATATTTTTTGATATTGGGCTATCTCGAATCGTTTAAAATTGATTTAGCAGATTACCCACTTGCTGTTTTTGCAACCAGCAAAAAAACGGAATCCCCCGAATCAAGTCGTGGATACTCCCCAAATTTTAGACAAAAGCTTAAGCTCCGGTGATTCATCTAGAAAAGTCAATTCTAAAATTGAAAATCTAAAATCTAAAATAGACTGATGGTTGGATAATTTGCACAGGCTAGATGATATCATGTGCAGTCGATTAGTATAACAAAAATAGTTCGTAGTGCGGACTGGCACAGGCAATCCCGGAGCGTATGCAATTCGGCACTACGAACCAATTTGAGATCGGTCAATCGATCGCACACGATAGGAGATGTTGAGTTAATGCGTCGAGATTCAATTTTTTATAAGTTATTTCAAGAAGCTCCGACGCTGTTGTTTGAGCTATTGGAAGAGTCACCATCAAATGCGGAACAGTATCGATTTGATTCGGTGGCGGTGAAGGAACCGAAGTTTGAAATTGATGGGGTGTTTTTGCCGCCGGATGCTGCACCGGGAGTTGTATATTTCTGTGAGGTGCAGTTTCAGCGGGATGAATTGCTTTATGAGAGATTGTTTGGTGAGTCGTTTTTGTATTTTTATCGCAACCGCCAGCGATTTACTGATTGGGAAGCGGTGGTAATTTATCCGAGTTGATCGACTGAACAATCAGAAACGCATCCCTATCGATCGCTCACCAGCAGCAATCAGGTACATCGGGTATATTTGGATGAGTTGGGTGCGATCGAACAGTTGCCGCTGGGAGTGGCGCTGATGGCGTTGACGACTATCGACGAAGCGAGTACGCCGGAAGCTGCGCGATTGTTGCTGGCGCGATCGCAGCGGGAGGAATCGGAAGCGGCGAGTCGCGCCATAATAGAGATGCTGACGACAATACTGGTTTACAAGTTTACAAATTTAAACCGAAGGGAGGCAGAGGCGATGTTAGGGATTACGCTTGAGGAAACTCGGTTTTATCGGGAAGCTAAGGAAGAAGGGCGCGAACAAGGACTCGAACAAGGCATCGAACAAGGCCGCGAACAAGAAGGAAGAGCCTTGATTTTACGTCAGTTAAATCGCCGTCTGTTCAATCGGCGAGTTGGAACTTTGCCGGAATCTATCACCTCTAGAATTGCTGATTTGTCGATCGAGCAAATTGAAACTCTAGCAGAGGAATTGTTAGATTTTCAGTCGATCGCAGATTTAGAGGTTTGGCTGGAAAATTTGCCGCAGGAAGATTGAGGCGATGTGAGGGATTATATTTGAGGGGGCGATCGCGCCCTTTGCGCGCACAAATACCTCAAACGTACTCCCCCTCTGCTTCCTGGGTTCTGGGGCGTATGAAAGTGCATCCGCCGTTGCTGAGAGGATGTTAAGGGTGCGATCGGGGATGATTCCGGCGGATTAGAAGCGGATTGATGATGGTGGAAGATGTTTTGGGCGATCGTACCCACAGACTGATGTTAAATTTTTCTGTATGGCTAGTCTAAATCAATTGCGTAATTCTTTTAGGAGAAATCCCCCCTTGGAATTTTATTCATGACTACAATCACCAAATCCGATTAGCAATGCTGAAGATTCAACCCCCCTCAATTTTCTCCATCCTTTACATAAAAGCACTACCAAAATAGCCTGTACAATGACCTAACATTAACAGTCCAGCACGCAATCGCCCGCCAAGAAACCCGGTTTCTTTGCATTACTGGGGACTGCAGCGGAGGATTTTAGTCCATTAAACCAGGTTTGTGACAACCGCTGCACAAGTCCTAATTAAATTATAAAAATAATAAATAATCTTGCCTCCCGCCGTTGCTGTTTAATATCATATCCGCACTACGAACTGCACGCGCAAGCAGGTTCGTAGTGCGGACTTGACTCCGCTTTCCGCCAGCAAAAAATGGATACTACAAACCGTGTTTGTTATGGCAATCGACCCGACATGATATAAAGGGTTTTCATGGCGGATTTGTTCCATGATTTAAGAGCTAATTGGGAGAAGTTTGGACGGTGGGCGAAGGACTCGGTGCACTAGGATTCGGCGAGGGCTTTGGAGAAGGAGTGGATTGGTCGGATTTTTTGAGTCTGACAAAAGCGTCGTAGCGGGTGGTACGATCGCTAATAACGGCCGCTGTAACGCCGATCGACCGCGTGGCATCTATCCACATTTTTTGGGTGGGAGGAAACTCCGGTAAAGCTAGGTTTTTCGGGTTAAACGCAGTTTCGGTGTCGATGAAAAAATTGCCGTTGTTGGGCTTAAGTTGCGATCGTACAGTTTTCTGAAAAATTTCGCTGCTTAAAAGCGGACTTTTCGGCGCAGGAACGATCGCCTCAACCACGGGAGCTCCTACTGCGATAAACGCAACATTATTCATCCAGCCGCGAGTTACCGCAATCCCTCCAAACTGCGATGTCCATTTAGTCGCAGGTTGACCGCCGACTTTAATATCCTCAACTCTAAACCCTTTCATTTTCATCGTTTCATCAAGCTGTTTCAGGGATTTGTTAGCTGCGCTGCGGTTGTTTGTTTCCACCATAAATACAAATCCAGCAGCATATTTGTCTTTGGGATTTGGCGCGCTGGCAGGTATTAATGACAGAGAAAATTCTCCCCCCATCCAGTCGAGCAAATCTTTATCTAAATCCAAGCCGGTAGTGGATTTTAAACCTGTACGCAAAATTTGGGGATTAATTGGGGACAGCGGGTTAGCATCCGCTCCCAATACATAGTCTTGCCACAAACGCTGCAAGTTGCCGCCGGATACCATCATGATTGTATTGCTTGGGAGGCGGTCAACCATTTTTAAAGCGTTGTTTTCTACCACTATCTTTCTCGTGGAATCTGGTTTTAGCCAAGAGATGGATTTGAATCCAATGCCTTCTGAATCTAGTGTCGCTGTGGTGGCAAATCCCTGATTTTGTTGCAGTTTTTCCAGGTTTTCTGGCGAAATTTCGCGGGCTGAGTTGGCTGCTGTAAAGGCTGCTGCAACGGGCATATTTACGTAGAGTTGACCGAAGGCTGCTGGATCTTTTATTTGTTGGATGGCGTCTGCATAGCCGGGGGTTTTGGCGAGGGATGGTTCGCCTTTGTAGGTGTCAATTATTCTGTCTGTAGCCGTGGGATCTGTGGTGACTGCTAGATAGTTTGTGCCGAGTACCGCAACTGAAAAACTGCGATCGGGTATACCTTGAGTTTCTGTAACTTGCACGCCTTTATAATTGCGCTCAACCATTTTTCCTTGGTTGAGGGATCTGGGTTTTGCTAATAATTCTTTGGCTTTAATCGGGTTAGCAATTGGCAAGATAATTGCGACTGACTGCTGCATTGGCTGAGGCGGGGGCGAGTTGGGTGTCCGTGGGGGGACTGGTATTGCTGTTTTGTTTCGCAGAAACGCTACCATTGCTGTGTTACCTACCCACGGTTGAATGTCTTGCGCGTAGGCGTAACCGTTGGTTGTCAGGAGGCGATCGCGCAATTCGCTTAAAAACCTTTCAAACGAAGCTTTTGACTCGGGCGTACCAAACTCTCGCAGTTTATTCCACTGCGATTCATCCGTAGTGATCGATAGAGCCATCATCGCATCTTGCGGGACAACCGTTGCTCCCGCCGGTAAATCTTTGGCGGACCCGCGAGAAATGACGAGGTAGTACGCGAGAAAGCCTAAACCGATCAGAAGTGTAGCGGCTCCGATCGCAAACAGCAGGGAAGATTTATCTTTCTTAAACATTATTCGTAAGGTTTGGGTGCTCGGAACATGATAGATGATTTCCTTGCCTAATGTAGCAAATGTTGAAACAAGAAGGAAAAACAGAAACGGAAGTCGGAAGAAGCAAGAATAGCAATAGAAGCAGTAAAGCGTGAAGTCGCAAAATCTCCGAGAAAAGAAGACTTTACAAAACTTACGCGCGCCGAGGGCACAAACCGGATTTCTGCCTAAATATCTAGCGAAGAACCGAGGATTTTTCTAAGAAACTCGGTTTGAGAGCGCAACTCCTGCTTTAGTTAAGCCGATCGACCTTGAAATTCCCTGCTAGTAAATAATAAACTTTTTGTAAGCCTTTGCTCCGACAGCCTCCGAAAAGTCAAATATAAATGGCGCAACAGATTAATTGAATCAGTTTCTCGCCTTAAAGTCTTTAAAAATCGTTTGAAACGAGTACATCAACCGGTGGACATCGTTTGTCGCCCTCGGAAAAATGTTGAGTTCCCATTTCTTGCGCGCAGTTGTTAGTAGTTTTGCTACGGGCTGGGAGTAACTGTTAGAAATGAAATAGCTGCCGCCTTCGTAACGAATATCTGACGCTAATCCGATAAAAGCACCGGCCGTTTCTAGTTGAATTTCCGAGGTGTAGTGTTCAGTTTTAACCGCTAAAATTACTTGCGAGTGTCGGGGTTCGCGGTTGAGCAAGCGACAGATATTCGCTTCTTTTTGGTACAAAATTAAAACGTTGCAGTTGTGCAGAACTCCGGCTCTACCTTGGACTTTTACTCCGAGGTGAATTTCTAGGGCTGGTTTGTCGGGAAATTCCACCACAGCATGAGTGTATGGATGTGCGGTGCCGTGGATTGTTCCGGCTGTTTTTCTAAAGGTTAAATATTTCGGTGTTTCGTCGTCTAAAACATTGTTGTAATAAATATTACCGCCTTCATTAGCAACTGCTTTTAAGAGGATGGTGAATAGGTAAGCGTCAAAAATTCTTGCTTGTTCTGCTGCTCCGTTAAAATCGGGGTCGATGGAGCTTTTTAATTTGCTTTTAATGTCGGAATTGAGGGCGTAGTTGCTAGGCTCTGAGGGCAGTTTTTCGAGTAATTGCTTGAGGGCGATCGCCTGTTTGTGGCGAGGGGCAGTCACGCTGGAGGTAAACTCGATTGTTTGGGCTGTTTCTGCACCTGAATTGGCAAAAATTATTTTTGTGCCCAGAGGAGAGGTTTCCGATTCTACTTTCAAGAAATAAGCTATTTCGTCTTCCATTTCGGAAGTGTTCACCGTCGCTTGTCCGACAGCATCAATTAACAGCAAAAGTTGTTCTTTTGCGGTATAATCTTCTATCTTGAGCAGAGGTGTCTTTCTTTTGAGCGATCGCTCTTGAATTACTTTGCCTATCTCTACAGTATCTGCTACTTGTTGAACTACCCAATCCAATTTAAACTCATTTAGAATTGCCGCCAGTTCTTGATAGAGTTTGGCGTACTCGATGTCGTCCATAATTGCTTCTGCACTGCAAACTATATCTAATTATACAAGGTGGTTGATTTTTTTGTCAATCTGCCAACAGCCAACAGTCAACACTCAACTGCCAATTAGCAGTAAGCTATTTTACGACAAACTAGCGATCGAACTATGGCAACTATCAACGACAACTACCTCAAACTCAAAGCCGGCTACCTGTTTCCCGAAATTGGGCGCAGAGTCAAAGCCTATGCAGAGGCGAATCCCGAAGCGCCCATCATCCGGCTGGGGATTGGCGACGTGACTGAACCGCTACCGGCTGCTTGTCGCGAGGCGATGGTGGCGGCGGTAGCAGACATGGGTTCGCGGGATACCTTCAAAGGATACGGCCCGGAACAAGGTTATGAATGGCTGCGCGAGAAAATTGCCGAGCACGATTTTAAGTCGCGGGGATGCGATGTTGATGCTTCGGAAATCTTTATTTCTGATGGTTCTAAGTGCGATTGCGGCAACATTCTCGATATCTTTGGCAACAATAATACGATCGCAGTTACAGATCCAGTTTATCCGGTGTATGTAGACACAAACGTGATGGCCGGACACACGGGAGATGCGAACGACAAAGGCGAGTACGAAGGCTTTGTTTACCTGCCAATTACCGCAGAAAACAATTTTACTGCCCAAATTCCCACCGACAAAAAAGTCGATTTAATTTACCTGTGTTTCCCCAACAATCCGACGGGCGCAACTGCAACGAAGGAACACTTGCAAGCTTGGGTAAATTATGCTAAGGCGAACGGTTCGATTATTTTCTTCGATGCGGCCTACGAAGCGTATATTACCGATCCGAGTTTGCCGCATTCTATCTACGAAATAGAAGGTGCGCGCGATTGTGCGATCGAATTTCGTTCTTTTTCCAAAAATGCTGGTTTTACGGGTACTCGCTGCGCGCTAACAGTTGTACCGAAGACTTTGACTGGAAAAGCAGCCGACGGTTCCGATGTCGAAATTTGGAAGCTGTGGAACCGCCGCCAATCTACTAAATTTAATGGCGTTTCTTACATCGTGCAGCGCGGTGCTGAGGCGGTTTATTCAGAGGCTGGCAAGGCGCAAATTCAGGCATTAGTCAATTTTTACATGGAAAATGCTGCGATTATTCGCGAGAAATTGACAGCCGCAGGAATCGAGGTTTTTGGCGGCGAAAATGCGCCTTATGTGTGGGTGAAAACGCCTCACGGTTTGACGAGTTGGGAGTTTTTTGATAAGTTGCTGCAAACTGTAAATGTGGTGGGAACACCGGGTTCTGGTTTCGGCGCGGCGGGTGAGGGTTATTTCCGCATTTCGGCATTTAACAGTCGGGAGAATGTGGAGGAAGCGATGAGACGGATTGGGGAAGAGTTTAAGGTTTAATCTCATCTCCCGCTTAAACCGAAAAGCCGCCAGCCCGCCAGGGGTTGAAACTCCTGGCGGGCTGGCGGAATTAGGGAAAAAGCATTGATTTAATGTGTTGTGGAACAGGCCGGAAAGCCTGTTATTGAAAATAGTAAAAGATGTGAGTTATAATTTAAAATGATTGTGGCTCATCGTTTCAATAAAAAATGCAACCCAATACCAGGAGTTTTTTATGCACTTGCTACGAGTTCAAGTTCCTGATTTTCGGGGATTGAAAAATATAGACATCACTTTTGAAAAGGATTTTGTTCCTAGTATTTTTCCGCTAGGTAGTCAAAATGGCGGCGGTAAAAGTACGCTGTTGCAGTTAATTTTTGTATTGTTACACTGTTCTGTTGATGACGATAAAAAACCATTTTTACAAAACTTGATTCAAGGATTTAAAGTGGATGATGGAGAAGACACAAAAAACTTGGCAGTTATTGATATTTGGAATGGAGAAAAAATAGTTCAAATTATTTTTTTTGTATGCAAAAATTCTTTTCTCAAAAAGTCACATTCTTTAAAGGTTAAAATCAAAAATACAGAAAATATTACTTTTTATCCTGTAACACAATTTAAAGTAATGGAAAAGCAAATTGCAGATTTAGAAGCAATAAATAACAGCTTAACACTCAGTAGTCATCGATTAGATACAATCAAAAACATTGAAGACAATCAACAAAGGTTTGACACGGCTCAAAGAGAATTTAGGTTTATTCAACAATTGGTATCAAATTCAAGAGCTTCAGCATTAATATCTGTTGTCAACTCAAAAAAAAATGTATCTATTAAAGAAATTGAAAGTGTTCAAGACGAAATTAAACACAGACTAGAAGAAGTTGAAAATAATTTAAATGATTTAAAAAATACGTATGCAAGCTGTGAGGAAGTTTGGGAAAATATCGTTGAATACTTAACAGAAAAAAATCTGACATATATATGTAATTATTCAAGTGAAAAAATTTCAAACGATCAGCAAAATGAAGCTTTACTCTGTCATTTAAATAATATAGATAGGAAAGAAACCAACAATTTTTTAAACATACTTTCAGATAAAATATTTTTATCAGCTCCCTCCACACAAGTTTTTCTATTTCTCGATAGATCTACTAGAGAACTATTATTTAAAAGTCACAGTCAGACAAATGAGCATTATTTCGATAAAATTCAAAAAGCAAAATCTCAACTCAAAGGATTTTTTACTTATGACTTCCTGGATGTAGATTTACTCATTGAAGCCTTTAAAGCTGCTAGAGATAAGGATTTTAAAGAAGCTATAGAAACAGGTAAATATGGTAACAGCTATCAAACCTTAGTAAATGAATTAAGATTTTTATTTAGCTGTAAAACAATAAATATTGACAAAGACCTTTCGGCAGTAACTTTTAAATTAGAGAAAAATGGTGAAACTATAGAACTATATCCAGAAGATTTGAGTCATGGCGAACTTAAAAGACTTAGCATTTATATATGGCTCAAGTCTCGCAACATAGAAGATGCTATAGTTTTGATGGATGAAGTTGAAATTGCTTTTCATCCAGATTGGCAATATCAAATTATATCAGACCTCAAAGAGTGGGCTCCTAGCAATCAATATATTCTGGCAACTCACTCCTACGCATTGTGTGAAGCTCTGACACCCGCTCATGTTAAAGAAATAGAGCCAAAACTGATCAAACAAAAATCTACTATTACAAATGAGTCTGAATCCAGAACAGCTAAAACAACACTGCGAGATGATTCTTCAATCTCCCAGAATTAAGAACAAAATTGTAGTGTTATGCGAGGGCCCTATTCCCGATATCGAGGGTAGACGATCGCCTCAAGCTTATAAAAACATGGATAAAATGCCGGATGCCAACTTTTATAAGGCTTGCGTTCCGACATGGTGGAGACAGAAGCGACCGGAATTTTTCAACTGTGGCGATCGCGCAAGTGTAATAAATACTTATTTGAAGCTTTTAAAATTACACAAACAGGATACCACTAACTCGAATTTAGAACCCGATCGACTTTTTGCAATAATAGATTTGGACTTGCACCGGCAAAAGATTGATGATTACATTTTTCCCGATACAGAAGCAATTTTTTGCAATCTTTACGAAAAATCGGAGGTGCGATCGCAAAATGCAGCACTACACCGGATATGGATTACAGGTTTGATTCATAAAGAAGCATATTTTATCACACCTGAGCTTCAATCAATATTTGATGATTATCCTCATCCTCCGATGTATCAGGATAATCCTGTGGAACTGAATAGTATTTATATGGATATGGCTGATAAAATTAGTAGCGATCCCGACTTGAAGAATAACCTTAACATACAGAGAGCGCTCGACCGCATAAATCATTGTTTAAATTGTGCGGACTTAAATAGATTACAAGATTCATGGAAAACTGAGTTTCAAAATACCTCCGATGAAACGTGCAAGCATCAATTAATTATGGCTTTGCTCACAATTAAAAAAGCTAAGGATTATTGGGGAGAAATTAAGCCACCCGTTGACTGGAGCGGTAACGAGCGCCAATTTAGAGAACAACTATCGTTAAAAATTGGGGAATTTTATTCCCAGCAAAATAGCGATGTTAAGTGTCACATTCCTTTTTTTTTCAAAACATTGTATGAGTTCGTTTAAATAAAACGCCTCAATTATAATATTCCATTTTCTATCCATCAGCATCGCTAGGAAAACCAAATTGGTCTGGTAATTCAGCAGAGGTAATTTGCAGAATCTCTAGCAACTTCTTGTATTGCACAGGCGTTAGCTTCGGTACAGATCGCCCCGATTCCCAGTTTCTTACCGTCGCTTCCGTAACGCCAAGTGCTTCTGCTAGCTGCTTTTGAGTCATAAACCGCTGAGTTCTCAATCGCATTAAGGGCGATCGATCGGCTCTTTCTGAGATTCCCATAGGCTATTTGTTAACTTATATTAAATTTATTTACTATATACTTAAATTTATTGACGATAACCGTTAATTAATTTACGATTAGACAATCAAGATCAGACAGCACCAGAACCGCAACTTGTGCTGTAGGGGAATTGCTGTCTTTTCTTCAACTTGCTATTGTACGCGGTTTTACCGTTACAAAGCATCAAACCTATCGAAAATTGTCAAAACTATGTTGCAAGATTCCGCATCGAACCAAGTATCGCCCCAAGTTTTAACTAACCAAAGCTTTGAGGCCGATAATCGCGAAGCAGTCCGTCACGTCATCATCGGTTCGCCGCTGGGAGTACGACGCACAATCCACCAACTCCACGCATTGCGCTACGCGGAAGTTGCTCGTTGGACGCATCCGATCGCGATTCCCGACAATCGCATCATCATTACACCCGATCAGGGAGAAATCATGAGCTTGTTAGTTAAGTTAATTCGGTTGGATTGATGTGTTAATGTGCGATCGCCCTTTCGAGCATTGTAGTCGAAAGTGCGATCGCGCTTATTCAGCCATCTCGTACCATCCAAACCAGCATTCCCAAAATTTCGTCCACCGGAGGCAAGGCATAGTCATTAAGATCGATCGATACAATTTTTTCCTCTAGTTTGAGAAATCGCCACTGCGTCCCGTTACTGACACTGCCATAAATAACTGAAATTGGTTTCCCCTTCGCTTCATTAAACTTCTGCATTGCCACCATTTCTGCCACGCACTGTCCAATTCCTGTCTTCAAATCGGCTTTTTTAGCCTCAACAACCGCCACTGCCGGTGCTTCAATCTCCAACATTTCTGGAGAACGACTAATCAAATAATCACAAATCCCGTTTAGTCCAGTTTCATAATCAACCGTAAAGTCTTCCCCCGAAAACAAGCTAATATTCTGCTGCAAAATCTTCCTGACTTCCAGCAGTACCGGAGTAATAATCATTTCGGATCGAGCTTTTTCGCTACCTGTCGCCACAGCTACGGGTAAACTATTTGCCAAAAAATCTGTCAGGGTTGCACTCGGAGCGATCGGAGTTATTTGCGGTAGAAATCGCGGCCCTTCTACAGTTGTTAATCCAAAGGCTTGTTTAACTTTGATAATTGAGGTGAACTCGCTATAAGACATCGCTCAATTTATCCTACTACTTATTACTGCCAAATTGTCAACCCCCAAAGGTCGATAAATTGTATCTCTTTGCTGATAATCCCGCCCCAAAGAACGAATCGCATTCTGCAAATCTTCCACAGACTGACAACTGCCGCCAACTGCACCGGCCATCGTGGTAATGTGCTCCTCCATCAAAGTGCCGCCGATGTCGTTGCAGCCCCATTTTAGGGCTTCTGTAGCTCCTGCTAAACCCAATTTTACCCAGCTTGGCTGATGATTGGAAATCAAATTTCCCAAAAAGATTCTAGATACAGCGGTGAGCAACAATGTATCTGCTAAAATTGGTTGGTCGCGGCCAACTCGACTCCGCAAAGGAGCCGGTGCATCCTGTCCGACAAAGGGCAGTAAAATGAATTCTGTGATGTGCGCTGGATAGTTGTTGTTAATGGCAGTTTGTTGGAGCGATCGCATTTTTTCTAAATGCAAAACCTGCTGAGAGGCAGTCTCAATATGCCCGCAAAGCATCGTGCTAGTTGTCGGTAAACCCAGACGGTGAGCAGTTCCCACAATTTCTAACCAAGTTGCAGAATCTAGTTTTTCCGGGCAAATTATCCTCCGCACCGCATCGTCGAGAACTTCCGCCGCAGTGCCCGGCATCGAACCAACTCCCGCATCTTGCAAAGCTGAAATTACATAGCTGAAACTCAGATTATCTTGTCGGGCAATAAATTCTATTTCTTGGGGCGAAAAAGCGTGCAAGTGCAACTGCGGAAACTTATCTTTAATAGTTTTTACCAATTGCAGATAATAAGGCAAAGATGCACCGCCCTGTTTAGCTTGAAGATTTAAGCCGCCCTGCATACAAATTTCCGTCGCACCCCGCTGCACTGCATCAGTTGCCTTTTCCTGAATTTGGGCTGCATCTAACCAAAAAGCGCCTTCATCTCCGTCGTCGCGGCGGAACGCACAAAAACTGCAATGCTGCTCGCAAATGTTGGTAAAATTAATATTGCGATTTATAACATAGGTAACAGTATCCCCTGATTGTCGGCGGCGCAGCAAGTCAGCGGTTGCTTGAATTTGGGCGATCGCCTCTGGATCTCTTTGTTGCAAAAGTATCAAGGCGTCGGCGGTAGAAATGTTATAACCTTGTAAAGCTCGATCTAGAATTGCATCCACAGTTTTATTTTTGGCTCAGTTACAGAATTACTGCCTAGAATTAAGGCGTTTTTATATTTTAACAAATCGATCGTAGAGGAACGCTCTGCTAAAATCTCAACTTTTACAAAAGCATCTTTTAATTTGTGAAACTTAATTTATGGGCATCAACCAAACAAATCATCTGTTACCAGTGCCTTCTGGACTTTTGCAAATTCCTGCTGTACCGACTTTCGCTTCAACTTTTACAGACGCAGATACAGCGCCCATTTATTTTTCCCTGGTCATTCCCACCTATAACGAGTGCAAGAATGTCAAGAGTATTGTGGAACAATTGAGCCAATTGCTTGATGGCATGATTCCTGGCAACTACGAGTTAATTGTAGTCGATGACGACAGCCCCGATCGCACCTGGGAAGTTGCCCTGTCCCTGACACCAGAATATCCGCAATTGCGCGTGATGCGCCGCTCAGACGAGCGGGGACTTTCTACCGCCGTAATTCGCGGGTGGCAAGCCTCTAGGGGCGAGGTTTTGGGGGTGATCGATGCCGACTTGCAGCATCCGCCGGAGACACTATTGCAGCTTTTAGCAGAAATTCAGCGGGGAGCCGATTTGGCCGCTGCGAGCCGCCACGTTGCCGAGGGCGGGGTGAGCGACTGGAGCGTTGTCAGGCGATTGTTGTCGCGGGGAGCTCAAATAGTCGGATTGATCGTACTACCGGGAGTGGTGGGCCGAGTTTCCGATCCGATGAGCGGCTATTTTATGGTGCGCCGCAGTTGCATTGCCGAGAAAACAATGAATCCTGCCGGTTACAAAATTTTGATTGAAGTGCTTGGAAGGGGGGATATCCGCTGGATTGGAGAGGTTGGTTACGTGTTTCAGGAGCGGAAGGAAGGCGAGAGCAAAGTTACTGGAAAACAGTATATTGAGTATTTGCGGCATTTGCTCATATTGCGGTTTGCCCGCTGGCCGATGGGTAAGTTTCTGCGGTTTGGCCTTGTGGGTTTCAGCGGCGTATTTGTGAATATGGCGGTTTTGTACGTGCTGCGCGAAATATTCAATTTGGAGCTGACTCGCAGTCTGATTCTTGCTGCTGAATTGGCAATTATCAGTAACTTTTTTTGGAATGATTTGTGGACTTTTGGGGATATTTCTAAGCGACAGCCGGGAATTAAGCAGCGCTTGAAACGGCTGTTGAAGTTTAATACAATTTGCTTGATGGGTTTGATTTTGAATGTGCTGCTGGTTAATGTGATGTTTAATATTTTGGGGATGAATGAATATTTGGCGACTTTAATTGCGATCGCAGTCGTGACTCTGTGGAATTTCTGGATTAATATGAAGCTGAGCTGGCGGGTGACGGAAGTTGACAGTTGACTGTTGACAGTTGACTGTTGACTGTTGGCAGTTGGCAGTTGGCAGTTGGCAGTTGGCAGTTGGCAGGGAGGGTTTTAAACAGTTGATAGTTAACAAATAGCAACTAGCAACTATCAACTGTCAACTGTCAATTATCAACTATAATAACTGTTCTTGCCAAGACCTTTGAATGACTGAATTGATGATTAAGAACAAACAACTGTTGTTGCTCTTGCTGTGGATGGCGATCGCCCTAATGCTGCGCTTTGCCAATTTGGACTCGAAACCGCTGTGGACGGACGAGTTTTCGACTCTAGTGTTTAGTTTGGGGAACAGTTTTCGCGGTGTGCCGATCGATCGCGCGATCGACCTTCCCACTCTATTACAACCGCTGCAATTTCGTCCCGATGCTGGCATTGGAGATGTCCTAAACCATTTGCTGCTAGAAAGCAACCATCCGCCAGTATATTTTATGCTAGCCCACTGGTGGATGCGGTTGTTTGGCCCGACCGAAGATAGTTTAGTTTGGATCGGGCGATCGCTGCCGGCATTATTAGGCGCAATTTCAGTTCCCGCTATCTACTTTTTAGGCAAATTTGCATTCAATTCTCGTTTAGTTGGTCAATGTGCGGCCGCGATGATGGCAGTTTCTCCCTACGGCATTTATCTCGCTCAAGAAGCCCGCCATTATACGTTAGGAATCTTATTAGTTATTGCCTCTCTTTTTTGCTTGACCTTAGCTGCCAAAAAACTGCAACAGCGCGCTCCGCTGCCTATTTGGGCGGCGCTGCTTTGGATATTTTTTAACTGTTTAGGAATTGCTTCTCACTACTTTTTCGTGCTGACTTTGTGTGCCGAAGCTATCGCCTTAATTGCTGTAATTTGGCTGCAATTTAATCAGAAATTGGAAACGTCAAATAATCAGCAGCCGAATATTTGGCAATTTCAAATTATCTGGCGGCTGTTAGCAGTAGCGCTGGGGACTTTAGCTGGCGGTTTAGTTTGGGTGCCGGTATTTTTGTCAAATAAATACGGTAGCGAGCTCACGAATTGGCTTGTCAGTGGCGATCGCACATTTGTAGATTGGATCGCGCCGATTTTCCAAGCTGGCGCGGGATGGATTACTCTCGTGTCGCTGCTGCCGGTGGAATCGCCAAATTTGGCAGTAGTGGCTGGATCTGCGATCGGCATGACAATATTTTTGCTTTGGGCACTTCCCCTGCTGCCAAACGCTCTTAAAACTTCCTTAAAAACGCCAAATTATCGTTTAGGTACTGTGATTTTTGGCGGATTTGTACTCGGAGCAATTTTCCTATTTTTCAGCTTTGCATACATTCTCGGAATTGACCTAACTCGCGGCCCTCGATACAATTTCGTCTACTTTCCCGGCGCGATATTATTGTTAGGAGCAATCTTAGCAGTTATTTATAGCACACCTACAGTCAAAAGTCGATGGTTTAATGTGCCTGCCGTAGAAATTTATGGCAAAAGAGCAGTAATGCTAATTTTAGCAATGAGTTTTGTCAGCGGTATCACAGTAAATTCCAATCTCGGCTATCGCAAATATTACAAACCAGACCTTTTAATTCCGATTATCCGCGAAGTTTCGTCGAAAGTTCCCGTTTTAATTGCCACTACTCAAAAGACTCATGTAGAAATAGGAGAGTTGATGGGGATTGGATGGGAATGGGAAAGAAGTTCGGCAACGGATTTTGTAGCGGATGTAACGGATGTTAGGAAGAAAGAAGAAGTTAAAGCCTTTGATTCTCCGCTGTTTCTTTTGGCTAATCAGAGAAGGGATGGGCCGGAAATAGCGGCAGGGACACTTGACAAAACACTCAGTCAATTAGAACGTCCGCTAGATTTGTGGTTAGTAAATTTTCGCGCCCCTGTCAACTTAGCAGCACAAAAATGTCAGCTTGAATCGCGCCAGTTTCCTGCAGTAGACGGGTATGAATATCAAATTTATCACTGTTTTTGAACGGGCGGGCGATCGCAATAATTAAGGTTCGTAGTGTGGACTTCAGTTCGCAACAAAGAGCGGACTAAATGCCACACTACGAACCGATCGCCCGCTAAGCATCAGCGGCAAAATATTTAATTAAGACGCTCATCACTTCACCGGGATTTTGAGTTGGAACAAGCGGGCTCCAGTCAGTAGCGCAGGCAAAATTATCGCGGTGAAAAGAATGAATGACGCGGGAAACAACAGGACGAGAACTGATAATGAAAAGTTTCAAGAGTTCTCGGTTAACTGAAGTTTGCAAGTTTGGCTGCTTAGCAGGAGGCTGCATGAATTCGGCAGTTAGATTGTCTTGCCCAATCTCGAAAGCAAGTATTAATTCGGTATTGGGCAGCAGTTGCCGGATGACTGTCAGAGAAGATTCTGCTTCGCTGCGGCTGCGAAATTGCGCGACGGGTAAGCGCTGAAAGTTGGGCAGCAGTCGGTAAATAGTCCAAGCATTCAGAGTTTCTGGGGTGTTCATGGTTGTATTGTAAATTGGGTATGTTTGCCCATAGGAATCTGACAGACTTGCATCTTTTATTGTTAGTGCAGTCTGTTTTGGCTATGGTTGTGCCTATCAAAATCAAGCTAACCGCTTAATTTAAGCGCTTAAATTAAGATTTTATAATTATATGGTAAAAAAAAGGCAACGTCAACGGCAACCAGAAAATGAGTTGCCTTTTCGGAGACTGCGGGAGGATGCTAACCTCAGCCAAGAAGAGTTGGCTGTACTGATGGGCGTATCGGGTTCGTCGGTGCGACGATGGGAAAAGGGAGACGAACCGACGATGACTGTTCGGCAAATCAGGGATTTTTGCCGTTTGGTGGGGGTATCTTTTGATGAATTGCCGGATTATCTCAGTCGGCGAGTAGATGATGAAAAGTCATAGGGGGATAGATTGGTCGATCGCGCTTTCGATTAAAATAATTAAAATAAGTGCGTTAGCGAAGCTTTCGGCAGGAATCGATCTTTCATTGCAGTACAAATTTTGTGGCAGAGGTAGCCGCTCAAACTTTGAGTAACTCTCAGTATGCTCAACTGTCTGATTGAATTAAATCCCCTGCAGGTGGATGTCGTTTTATAGCTTTGTCAGCGGCCCGAATATTAATGACTCTCTCTCGATTTAAGACTAATAGGGATTTGACGGCGAGCGGACATTTCTACACAGCAGGCTGAATCTGACCCAAGAAAAGATTGCGGACAGTCCGATTGACAAAACTGAGGTAATCGTCGATTTCTTCGTAAAGATTGAGTTCTTGTTCTTCCTCATGATTTAGGGGCAAAGTTTGTTGTTTATCCAACAGTTCTTGGATTCGATTTTTAACAGCGGTGGAGGCTTTAAAAATGGGTATGCCTTCCACTAATTCAATTCGGACAGCTCCTTCTATAGGTAGAGTATCGCGCAGGTTTTCCAGTTTTGGCAGGATTAGCATAGTTGTGGATTTTATGGGTTTCCGTCTTGATTATATCAAGGTTTTTTTCAATCTTTCCTGACACTATCGGGCACGCCCACGGCCGAAATACCCGATATCGCCCTTAAATTTTGACACCGAATCAACTCGTTAAAATCCAAACTGCGCCCTTCAATTTGCGCCACAGCCTCGATCGCCCCCAGCAAATGTCCGGCCGCTTCCGCTTCGCTGTAACCGCGCCTTCCCGCTACTCTAATCGCCGCTTCGTCAGCATCTAACTCTACTTGGGAACTGCGGTTATCGCGCCAAATTCGAGTCATGGCGAGTCCCGTCAAACCGCCCGCGATCGCAATTCCGATCGCATCTCCCTGCAACAACTCTACAACAGTCCCGACAATTCCCGCCAGAGCAGCACCTTGATAAATATCCGCTTTAAACCACTTGAAATTGCCCAAAAAACTCACATTTCGCAATAGCAGCAAATCTCGCTGCGGCTTAGATAGCAACCTCCACAAATCAAAATTAATATAAATCGGTCGAGATTGATTCCAAGGCAAAGGAAAATCGCAATCAATTACCGTCGATTGTTGAGGCTTATTAATAATTTTACACGTCATGCGACCGGAAGCGGGCATCACATCTAACAGGCGGCGAATTTCAGGTTCGGGATTCATAGTTGAAGTCATTAGTCATTGGTCATTAGTCATTGGTCATTAGTCATTGGTCATTAGTCATTAGTCATTGGTCATCAGGAAGAGGGAATTGGTGCGATAAATCTCGTTTATTACTACTCGTTACCAGGCTCTGCCTGGTAACGCAGATCCGGAGGCTCTGCCTCCTTTTTCCCAGTCGAGGCAGAGCCTCTGAATATCGGTTCCAAGGCAGAGCATTGGAACCAGTTTACCAGTTAAATATTGTTGGCCAACCCACCCCTACAAGCGGGATTTTACTGTTGCGTGAGGGCGGGTTTTACCGAATTGTCAATAATTGATAAATATTGTGGGTGAACCCGCTCCTACAAGCCATTAGAAGATAATTAAGGCGTTTTCTTCGATTCAGATTTAGGAGATGCTTGAGCTTTTGGAGTTGCTTTTTCACCCTTCGGCGAAGGCTTCGGGCTGGCAATTTCTGGGGCAACGGACGGCTGGGAAGTTACGCTTGGGGATGCCTGCTGTTTTTGGGAAGCGGGGGCAGTTATCGGAGCTGCAGGGGCTGCCTTAGCACCTAAAATGCTCGCGTCTCCGGTGTCAAATAAGCCGGCGATGCAGGCAATCATCATTGTTGCTAAGGTGCCGACAAATAATGCTTTCCAACCGAGTTCGGAAATGTCTTTGCGGCGGGAGGGAATTAGGGCGATCGTACCGCCGACAAATATACCGACGGATGCTAGGTGCGCGAAGCCGGAAAGGGCGTAACTGACAATCAAAACTGTGCGATCGCTAATCAGTCCTTGTTTGGCGGCTTCTGCTAAACTTTGATAAGGTGGAATTGCGGTTTCTAACAGCCGCCGTCCGATGATTACTGATGCTACCCAAGAATCCTCAATGGGAACTCCAGTTAACAAGGTTAGCGGATAAAATAAGACTCCTTGGATATTTTGCAGGGTGACAAAACTAAAGATTGTGCCGATGGGAGCCGGCAACACGGCCAACCAGCCAAAGAATTGATTGATTAAGGAAACTAAGCCCAAGATTAAAATCAAAACAGCGGCGATCGCCACAGCCATTTTTACACCGTCCAATGCACCAATTATCGCTGCATCCAAAGGGCTGACTCGTTCGATGGGTTCTCCGCCCACAGTCTCTTGTTGACGGATTTCGCCGTCCGTTTCAGCAATTTCTTCGCCCACAAACTCGCGGCCTTGAGGCTTCCGATCTTCCTTGGGGATGCCGCCCATTGTCAGCGGTACTCCTGTTTCGGGAACTAAAATTTTGGAGATGACAAAGCAAGCGGGAATGGCGATAATTGAGGCGGAAACTAAATGTCCTAAAATATTGGGAAATACAGGTTTGAGAAAGCTGACGTAAATTGCTAAAGTTGATGAAGCGGCGGTTCCAAAACAGCAGGAGAGGATGGCACAAAGTTCGGAACGAGTCATTTGCGGCAAATAAGGCTTGACGACTATTGCTGCTTCTATTCCTACAAAAATATTAGCAGCGCCGCTGAGGGCTTCCGCGCCGCTCAACCGCATTGTCTTATAAAATATTTTGGCAAAAACTTCGGTGACAATTTGAATTACGCCGATGTTATAAAGTAAAGCCATGAGACCGGAAAAAAAGACGACTGTCGGTAAAGCTCGAAAGGCGAAAATATATCCTAAATTAATTGCCGGCTCTTTACCCGGTACTGGTACAATATTGCTCCCGAATACAAATCTCGCTCCGGTGTCAGCAGCGGTGAATACTCCATCGAGCAAGCCTGTAAACCACTCTAGGGCGATGCGAGTTGGGGGAAACAGGAATACTAAAAATCCTAAGACTAATTGCAGGCCAATGCCCCAGATGATGACGCGCCAAGGTATATAACGAACTTGGCGGTTTTCTGAGAAAATCCAGGCGATCGCGCAGAGTCCAAAAATGCCCAGAAATGAGATAAAGTTGTAAATAGACATGAGTCTAGTCCTTAAAATAGCTGAGAATACCGATCGACGGTTTGCACCACATCAGTTATACTATTCATCGGACGGCAAGTGCCAAAAAAATAATTAGCAGATAAATTACGCACTCAACAGCGTATTTATGTCGTTGCTTATGTCAGCGCCAGCGGAAGCGGATCTTTAGCAACCGTTGATTTGCCCTAATTACCAGCAGTTTAAATAAAAACACGCAACACATGGAAGCTTTTGCTCCACATCCTCCCGAATGGACTGCGATGGCGGTTCACGCTACTGAGTTTTGCTGTCTCAAGTGCGGTGCTAGCTGCACTGATGCCCGCGAGGTCTGGATTAATCGCCGATCGCCAGTATACAGTGAGTTCCAGCGTCGCAAGTGGCAAGAATTTTATCGCTGTCAGTGCGACGGCGTGTGGTGGGCCTGGAGTAGCGATAGGCCTCCTTCTGAACTTGTGCGTCCCGATGAGAGTTCGGAGGAGGGTTCTGATGAGGACGATGATGATTTTTAGAAGGACTTTCGATTGGATTTGAAACAGTCCCGGACTCACGCCCCGGCCAAAAACCCGGTTTCTGGATCAAGCATCTCACATCGCGTCCGATCGATTAAGATCATAAAAACGGATATGTGCGGAGGGCCTCCGCACATATCCAAGCAATTTTTCTCAACTAATTGAGTACGTCGAGTAGGCCATTGACTACGCCTGACATTACTTTTTCAACTAAACTCAATTCATGTTCGCCGATCGACTCATCTAATAGCATTGACTGAATTCGCTGTCTGTCTTCGCGAGTCAGTTGACCAGAGGCAAAGATCCGTTCAACTACTTGTTCATTTAAAAATGGGAAGGGTTGATTTTGCATTATCTGTCCCTAAAAGCATCAATATTTTGTTTTTAATTTTGCTAGAGGAGGCAGTTATTTTGTGGGTTTTTGCCTTCTCATCCAAATCTTTGCTTCAATCTTAGGACTCAGCAGGCGTTTTGTCAAGACACCTGCGACCGATAGATAAATACGGAATATGCTTGGTATTTCTGACATTCTGGCAAAAGATGGTTTTGGAGGGCGATCGACTCAAAGACGCTGATTTGCACCCTGGGAGCAAACCGCCGTGCCCGCAAGCTTTTTAAGTTTATTGGCACTTTAGCGGAACATTACAGCTCAAAAAAAATCAAAACTACAATGGATTAGAATGGGAATTGGGAATGGGGAATTGGGAATGGGGAATTGGGAATTGGGAATGGGGAATTGGGAATGGGGAATTAGGAATGGGGAATTGTTGACTGTTGACTGTTGACTGTTAACTAATGACTAATGACTGATGACGTTGGACGTTGGACGTTGGACGTTGGACTGATGACTGACGACTAATGACTACCAACTAATAACTAACTAATAACTAACAACCAATAACTACTAATCAATAACCAATAACCAATAACTACTAATCAATAACTAATAACCAATAACTAATAACCAATAACTAATAACTCATAACTAATAACTCATAACTAATAACTCATAACTAATAACTACTAATCAATAACCAATAACTAATAACCAATAACTACTAATCAATAACCAATAACTAATAACTAATAACTCATAACTAATGACCTATTTTCGCTCTGCTGTAATTTTGACATTAGGTTTTTTGCTGCTACCGCTAGCAGCGCGATCGCAACCTGTCATTCCGGCAAATGACGGCACTAATACTATTGTCAACCAGGAGCAAAATCGATTAGAGATTAGAGGCGGACAACTGTCTGGAAACGGCACAAACTTGTTTCACAGCTTCAGCCAATTTAATCTCAGCGAAGGTCAAATTGCTAATTTTCTAACTAATCCAAATATTCAAAATATTTTAGGGCGAATTTCCGGCGGCAATGTTTCCATCATTAACGGCCTGATTTCAGTAAGCGGGGGAAACTCGAATTTATTCTTAATGAATCCGGCGGGAATTGTTTTCGGTCAAAATGCGAGATTGAACGTGCCGGGGTCTTTTTTCGCCACAACTTCTACGAATATCGGTTTCGGCGATCGCTGGTTTAATGCGGCCGGAATTAATGATTATAAATCTTTACAGGGAAATCCCACTCAATTTAATTTTAATAACTCACAATCTGGGATAATTGTCAATGCTGGAAACTTAGCAGTTGGTAGCGGTAAAAATTTAACTTTGTTGGGCGGTACTGCGATTAATACCGGGCAATTGTCCGCCCCGGCCGGTCAAATTACGGTGGCTGCTGTTGCGGGAAGTAATACAGTCCGCATCAGTCAGAATGGTAATTTATTGAGTTTAGAAATTACTCCGTCTTTGCAGTCAGACAAATCGGCGATCGCCCCAGTTACTTTACCTGTGTTGCTGACTGGCCCGGGCGTAGAGTCAGCCACAGGTTTAACGACTAACGAACAAGGTCAATTAATCCTGACTGGGGGCCAAACAGTGCCGGTAAATGCCGGAAGCGCGATCGTATCGGGTGCTGTAAATGTCTTTGCACCTTCTGGCGCAAGAGGCGGCACAGTCAATATTTTAGGGTCAAAAGTCGGACTGTTCGGCGCAAATATCAATGCTTCCGGGACAGATGGCGGAGGAGTCGTGCGCGTCGGTGGCGGTTTCCGGGGGGCGGAACCAGTGCCAAATTCCCTGGTAACTTATGTTAGTCCTGATTCTACGATCGCAGCAGACGCGATCGACCGCGGCAACGGCGGCACAGCGACAATTTGGTCAGACAATACAACTCGCTTCTTCGGCAATATTACGGCTCGCGGTGGCACAGCAGCAGGTAACGGCGGCAGAGTGGAAGTTTCGGGTAAAAATGCTCTAATTTTCCAAGGAGAGGTGGATACCCGCGCGCCTAACGGGGCGATCGGCAATTTGTTGGTCGATCCGGCAAATATTGCGATCGTCAGCGGTAACGGCGAAAACAGCCCTTCATCCTCTGCTGGCGGGGAACTCCAAGCCACAGAATCACCGACGGAAACATCGATCTCAGAAGTGCAGTTAGAACAGATGGCGGCCGGCAGCAATGTAGTTGTAGAAACCCCCGGCTACATCACCCTCCAAAACTTACCCGACAACAAACTCGCACTGCAAGCGCAAACCGGAGACAGCGTAACATTTACCGCAGGCGGAGTGTTTTTTGTCAATGACCGGAAGGATGTCATCGAGACTCAAGGCGGCAATATCAACATTTTCGCCAGCAGCATCTCTCTGGGCGGAGTCAACGCTAACGGCGGCAATATCGCTCTGACTGCTAACGGCATTGACTTCAGGGGCGGCAGCAATTCCGTCAGCAGTGCGGGGGGAACAATTAGCTTGCAACCCAGCGACGGCCGAGCAATTCGGGTGGGCGGGACTGGCGATATTTTAGGGGTTTTGGACTTGACGGGAGGGGATCTGGGTGCTTTGGCGGCGGGTTTCGGTTCGATCGTGATCGGGCGCGCCAACAGCAGCTCGATCGCGATCGTCGCACCGATTACCTTCAACAGCCCGTTGACACTTCAAGGCAGTTCGATCGCGATCGACCATCCCCTGAGAACAACCGGCAGCGCTAGCTTGACACTCGACGCGCCCCAAACGGAGATCGGTGCCAACATCGCCGCACCGGGCGCAGATATCGCTTTTACTGGCAACCTTTCCCTGAATGCTGATGCAGCTTTGGGCGATCGAACTACCGGCAGCATTTTGTTCTCCGGCAGCCTAGACGGAGCTCGCGCCCTCAGACTTGACGCAGGGCGAGTCCGGTTCGGCGCGACAGTGGGTCAAACTGCACCGCTGGCGAGTTTGACTGTAAACGGTGGCATTACCGAGATATTTGGGGCGATCGCCACATCTGGCGACATCACTTTCAAAAGTCCCGTCACAGTCGATCGCCGCAGCACAATTTCGGCCAGTACCGGCAACATCACTTTTGCCAGTAGCCTCGACAGCATCCAAGGCCGGGCAAATAATTTGACGCTGCGCGCTGGCGGCAACATTACCTTTACCGGCGCAGTTGGTCAAAGTCAGAGGTTGGGCGTGCTCTCGGCTGATGCTGCTAGCGTGACGGCTACTTCCCAAATTGCAGCCCGCATTTTGAGCGTGAACGCGCGAGATTTTGCTACCATCAGGGGGGACAGCACGGCCGCTTTGGGAGCCGATATCAAGGCAGGAAATGTACTCTTAGAGGGTAATTTAAGGACGGATGGCGGCAATGCGAACTTGCAAGCTTTGGATGAGGTTCGGACTGGCAATATTACCTCCAACGGCGGAAGCATTCGGGTTGAGGGAAATACTGTTGCAGCAGGGGCGATCGACTCTTCGTCAGCAACGGGAACAGGTGGCGCGATCGCCCTCAAAAGCAATGCCGGCTCTTTAACTGCGGGAGGTTTGAACTCTTCGGGGGCGATCGGCGGCAATATTGCCCTCACCTCGCAAGCCGGCATTTCTACTCTCGATCTCAACTCCAGCGGCACTCAGGGAAACGGCGGCGCAGTCTCTCTGAGCGCGATCGGTAACATTCAGTCGGGCTTTATCAACGCTAGAGGTGGCAGTGTTGATGTCACAACCCTCGGTTTGTTTCGATCGAACAATGTTTTTCAGGATATATCCGGCAATCTTGCCAGTATTTCTACTGCAGGAGGTACAGGAGGCGGGGCGATCGCAATTCGGCACGGAGGCGGTAGCAATCGACCATTTGTAGTTGGCGGGGCGATCGACAACGGAACTCAGGGAAGCATTAATGCTGGCGTAGAAAACGCCATTTTGCCTAGTTTTTCCTTTGGGCAAACTTACACCCAAGGAAGTTTACAAAACCAGATTTCCCTAATTACACCGGGCGCGCGCCCTACTCCTCCACCAATCCCCGAACCAATTCCCGAACCAATCCCCGAACCAATCCCCGAACCAATCCCCGAACCAATCCCGACAGCGCCTCCAGTGCCGATCGATCCAGAGCCGGAGCTGTCATTTCCTGCATCTTTGCAAGTACAATTGCGCTCCTCAAATCAAAATACAAATTCCCCAATTAGGCCGGAGTTTTTCGTTCCTTCTCGCAAATTAGATGGAGCAGTAACTGGTATTTTAGCCTTTGAACAAATTTTTACTAGCGAATACGAAAAATATCTGAATTTACCTGCCAGAAAGCCGATTACGAATATGTCGGTAATTTACGAAACTCTTCGCAAAAACGAAGAAATTACCGGGGTAAAATCTGCAATAATTTATATGAATTGGGTCAGCGGCTCGGACGGAGCAGCCCAACAAAATGATTCGGTGCTGGTGGCAAGTCAAGATTTATCTAATCTATTGCCTGTTAGAAAAAAACTCAGCCCGCAGCCTCCCCAATCGTTAGAAGATGGGTTGATGGAGAAGTTGCCAACAGGTACAGAAATTTCCGATCTTCCTACCGGCGAGCATTTAGAATTAGTGTTAGTCACAGCTAACGCTCAACCGATGCGCGTTTTAGTTTCGGCGACAACGCGCTGGCAGGTACTGCAATTAGCCGACGCTTTGCAAACCGAAATCACTAATCCTAGAAGAAGAAATAGTATCAGTTATTTGGATGCAGCTCAAAAACTTTATCGGTGGTTAATTGCGCCATTTGCAGGAGAATTGGCAGCTTTAAAAATTAATAATTTAATTGTAATTCCGGCAGCGGGTTTGCGAAGTGTGCCGTTTGCTGCTCTTCACGATGGCAAACAATTTTTAGTTGAGAAATACAGCTTGAGCGTGATGCCGAGTCTGAGTTTGACTGATATCCGCTACGACAATATTACTGACGATGAAGTGTTGGCGATGGGGGCGTCGGTATTTAAGGATAAAGCGCCATTACCGGCGGTACCGGTGGAGTTAGAGTCGATCGCCCCGCCGACGCGCGGAAAATCATTTTTGAATCAAGATTTTACTCTCGCGAATTTGCAAGCTCAACGGGCCAATCAACCTTTTGGAATTATTCACTTAGCAACTCACAGCGAATTCCAGCCAGGGGAACCGAAAAATTCTTACATTCAGTTGTGGGATACTAAATTGCGCCTCGATCAAATGCGGCAGTTGCGGTGGAATGAACCGCCAGTGCACCTGTTAGTTTTAAGCGCGTGCAGTACCGCTTTGGGCGACGAAGAGGCGGAGTTGGGGTTTGCGGGTTTGGCGGTAGCTAGCGGTGCGCGATCGGCTTTGGCGAGTTTGTGGGAAGTCAGCGATGAGGGGACTTTGGGGCTAATGACGGAGTTTTACCGGCAGTTGCGGACTCCCAGAAGCGGTGGTAATTTGATGATTAAAGCCGAGGCTTTGCGGTGGGCGCAATTGCAGATGTTGCGGGGGCGGGTGCGGATTCAAGACGGGATGCTGCGAGTTGAAGGGCTTTCTGAGGCGATCGTTTTACCTCCTGAAATTGCGGCCAGGGGCGATCGAATGCTTTCCCATCCTTATTATTGGGCTGCTTTTACAATGATTGGCAATCCTTGGTAATTGGCCATTGGGAATTGGGCATTGGGCATTTTCCCTAATGACTGATGACTGTTGACTTTTGACTGTTGACTTTTGACTTTTGACTGTTGACTGTTGACTGTTGACTGTTGACTTTTGACTTTTGACTGTTAACATCATGTATGAGTGCAACCGGAATTGATATGACTAATAACCAATAACCAACAACCAACAACCAACAACCAATAACCAATAACCAATAACAAATAACAACTAACAAATAACAACTAACAACCAACTCTTCTTCCTTAATCTTCTTCGCTATGCTGGAAATGCCGCGCAACTTCCTGATGACATACGTACCAAAAATACAAAGCCAAATTCAGAAGAGCTAATAACTTAGTGCCATCTTCTAACATCGCGTGCAATCCTGTACTTGGAGAGTTTATAATATCCTCAAGCCGCGAGATAGCAAACAACAATAATGCTAGGACTAATGGCAAGTAAGGAGTAGTTTTGATGTACTGCCAAAAATTAGATATGTAAAGAAAAATCCCACTCGCATAACATAAATAAATTATTTTTTTAGATATTCCCAGCCGAGTAAGAATCAAAGTCATCCGAAACCTGTCATCCACATACAAGACTCCCAGCAGTAAAGCACTAAAAAATAAGAAGATGGCCGATCGACTGCGGGGATCTTTTTGGCGCAGCAATCCAAAAGTAAATGCACAAATTGCCACACAACTGCACCCTAGGACTTCGGAAACTCCGGTGAGAATGCCTTCGTAAGGGAACCAGAAATTAAAAGGATCGCTAAACAGGCGTTCAACTCCGTCTCCCTTCTTGTTGAGTTTTGCGTAGACGCTTAGCCAGCCCAAAATCAGGACAGTCAGAATGTTGAAAGCAGCTAAAAACGGTACAGTAAAAAAGTGTGTTTTGAAATTTTCTAAAGAGTTTGAAAATTTGGGAATTTTATCTAATAAAGACCGACGCTTCATAAAAACTATCTCCAAGCAATAGGCTTAGTTACTGATTGAGCTGCAGCCAAAGTACAAATGTAGTGCCGCGATCTGTTGGATATAAATGAGTTTCTGCTGGTGGCAGCCATTCGGGATTTACTGGAGAAAATACTTCGATTTCTCCTTGCATTTGGCGGACTAAATCGCGGGCGATCGCCAAACCCAATCCGGTGCCGGGAATTTCTGTCTGCGCTTTTTCTCCCCGGTAGTGCCTCTCAAATAAATGTTCTAAATCTTGGGGTGGAATCCCGGCACCTGTGTCGCTGACTGCCACTGCGACGGCAGGTAATGGGCGGTGTGTTGCCCGATCGCCATTCGCTTCCTTGTGCCTTACTTTAATATAAATTTGGCAGCCGGCAGAGCTATATTTCAAAGCATTGTCAATTAAATTGCTCAAAACTTCGCGCAAAGCTCGATCGTTCGCCGAAACTGGCGGCAAATCCACCGGAATGTCGGCTACCAATGACAGATGCCTTTCAGATGCGATCGCCCGGGCGGAAATTAACAGCGGTTGTAGTACCAATCCCACAAAACAGGATTCTTCCAAATTGGCTGCTGGTGAAAGCGACAGAGAAGAATGCGACATTAATTCTAAATTGGACACTGCTTTTTCTGAAGTGCCAAATGGGAGTCTGAGATTTGCTTCGCCTGTGTCAAGGGTGCGATCGAACTCGGCGAGCAAGTCTTGCAGCCGATCGCTCTCTCGGACAATACTAAAAGCCACATTGCGATTTCTGTCTTCCGGTACCAGCCTGCGCGCCAACAGCTTACCAAAAGTTCGCAACGCTGTCAGCGGACTTTTGAACTGGTGCAGCAAATTGTGCATCGTATCGTACACCTGAGTCTGGATTTGCCTCGCCGTGCCCAATTCCTGCTGCATCCACTGCGATCGCTGGTCTAAAATACAAGCCAGGGTCAAGGTGCGAGCAATTTGCTGCATTTGAGCCTCCTCTCGATCGTTCCAAGGCCTGTCTTGCCTGCCGCACACCAGGAGTCCCATTACAACTCCCTCGTGTACCATAGGCGTCACAATTTGCCGGCGTTGCTGCCACACATTCTCCGGGCCTTGACACCGATCGTTCCGCCGCTGATTATCCGGGCTCTGCTCGGGCGCGATCGCCCCCACCGTTGATTCTTCCACAGGAAAAGCTGGCGCAGCCAGCCGCGGCACTGGTTTGGCTGTCGAGTTTTCGGAAGATTGCAGCCTCAGCCCCAGATTTTCTTCCGATTCGGCTGATGTTTCTGGGTAAACCGCGATCTCTACCAACTTTGCTGCGCTTCCGGGTACGAGCTCTTGTGTCAGGTATACCGCGCTGAATGTCGCTCCCAAACTGACGGCGATCGCCACCTGCGATCGGCAAAGCTGGACAAATTCGGAACTGGCTGGCATTAACATGAGCGCCACATTAAGATATCTAACGGAATTCTAAGTCAATTACAACTGGGCCGGTGCCGATTACAGATGAGAAACTTCTAAATTTCTGGTGTCTCCGCTTTGATGGAAGGCGGATAGGTTCAAAGCATTCGGCTTTCACAAACAAAAATTGCTTAAAAGTAAAGCCCCGCCTGCATACTTTCCACAGATTTCCCAGCTTGGCTGCTGCCGGAACTTGCGGCCTACATTACCACAACTGGTGCATTTTGTCGATCGGCACGAATGTTAAGATTGTGTCGATATATTAAAAACCGTTGATTTTTTGAGCTAGAAGGGATATACTGGCCTCGGATTTGGTAGCTATGATTACCTAAAAAATCGATCTCAAACCCCGTCCGATCGGGACGGCTTTGATGATTGAATCATATATTGTTGATTCGCCAGATGTAAAAATCCGGTCTCAACTCTAGCATCCAAAAAATCTCAAATAGGTTGGGGCATCAACCTGGGGCTCGGCAAGATCGGACAAGCCGTGCTTGAGGAAAGCTGTTAGAATCCAGAATCCCCATTTTTTTTAGGGATGGGGAGTATGTCAAAACCTGTCTGTTCATACTGTCTGCTCATACTGTCTGCTTACAGAGGAGGTAAAGAAATTGGCCAGGAGACGCAAACGCAAGAGTCGCCGCCGACAAGAAGGACGCAGAATTTTAGAGTGCGTGCCTCAATATAGCATCGAGAGCGGCGAAGATAAACCCGTAACAGCGGCTCGCAAGTTCATCCATGCTGAAGGCATTGCTCCCCCTGCTTTGCTGTTAGTCAAGCGTAACGAGCATACCACCGACAGATACTTCTGGGCTGAAAAAGGTTTATTCGGAGCCCAATACGTAGAAGAGAACCATTTCTTGTTTCCCAGTTTAAAGGTAATGCTGGAAACAGCCGCAGAAAAAATTTCTGTGGTGTCCGCCCGCGCATAGGTCAAAATGTTGAGTTCAAAACATTGACAGCAATGTTTGTCTAGCTCTTTTAACAAAAGTGCGAGAGTTCTCATTGTCTGGAGAGTGCTGGCTGAAATTTACGCGAAAAGTCCTTAAGAATACAGAATAAGGGTATAAGGCTCCATCGCAACAGGATACTCGCCTGCAACGGGCGATCGCCACAGCGCGCACTCTCAGGATAATGGTTTTTTTAGACACTGCTCACGGATACAAGCCCCGCAGGGCTGTCGTGGCTTCAAATTTTAGACGAAAATTCAAATTCCCAGATTCATCTATAGAATAAATCGAAAATCTCGAATCTAAAATCGACTGAGTGTTATGTCGATCGAGCTTTCGGACTCTTTGAGAGAGCCGCAAACATTCATCGGTTGGTCGGCTAGAACTTTAAGCACGGCATCTAGCATATCAAAAAACGTTCCACACCAAAATTTTAATATTCCAGCGGTTTTAAATCTAAAGCTTTTTGCATAGCTGCTAGTTCATCGCGGTGAGCTCTGACAGTAACCAGGCTCTTAGTTTGGCTTCCCGACTCAGCAACAGATTCGAGTTTAAGGGAAACTTGCTCCGAGCGTCCAGCTTTTTTCCAGTAAAATATTCCCGCCAGCGGTGACAGCAGTACCAAAGCTAGGAAAATTTGACCTTGCTGGGGAAGTAGCATTCCCAAAAGCAAGCCCAAGGACAGAGTGCCGCCTGCACTCAGCAAAGTGAGAAAAATAGCTAAAAACCAACTAGGCCGCACAAAACCTTCAAAAGTGACTTTATAGTTTGGGGCATCGACGGCTGCAACTCGGTAAGCTCTAGAAGCAAAATACTCTTGTAGCTGGGTTAAAAGTGACTCTTGGGGGCGAGGCGAAGCAAACTTGATTTGTTCGATTCTTTCTTTGACTGAGGCCTTGATGAAGAAAAACAAGCCTACAGTCATCAGCAGGGCGATCGTAAACGTTGAAGAAAGAACAGTAGTATCCATCGGTAGAAGTTTGTGTAATTGAAATTATCTACTACTACTTTACAGAACTTTACAGACAAAAGCGATCGAGGACTTACGCAGACACTTGCTTACCAAAATTACCAACAAGCTTTGTAGCAAGGTTTTTTTCTCCCCATCACCAAATTCTTATATCTCCCCACGCTTTCTAATTTTCAAGTGACAATGCGTAAGTCCTGACGTAGTGTAGCTGCTCTAATTCCTGTGCGGCGATGCTGGCAAAGCGAAGACAAGGAAGGCAGTTCGCTTTGCTAGTAGCGCCAGCATTTCAAGGGTTTAGGCATCCGATTTCAACAGCGGCTAACCCGTGTGACCAGTTTCTAGGGCGCGGGGGCGACGGCCAGACGCGCCGTTTCCCTGACCGATATACTCGTGCCACAGGCGAGCTAGGTCTTGAGCTTGGTGCCGCCACTCGGGGAGGATTTGATACATCCGGCGGGGGCGGCCGCGTCCTTCTACTTTTTTCCAGTAACCGGTGATGACGGCTTCATCTTCGAGGAATTTGAGAGCGCTGTAGAGGACGGTATCGGAAAGTCGGTAGATGGGGAATTCCCGCTCTAATTGTCCGATGAGTTCTGTACCGTAGGAATCCGATCGCAATAACACCGAGAGAATGTAGCACACTGCTAGTTCCTTGTTTAGATAAACAGGAGGGGGGTCTTGAAAAAATTGATAGATATGTTCAAATTTCATCTGTCTTGTCCGCTAGAAACTCTCGCGATACCGTCAGGTTGACGGGAGAGGAAAGCGGGGCGGGGTGTGCCGCTTCCTAAGAACTAAGTGGGAATCGGGGAAACAGAGGTGCAGTATTTCCCCAGTTGTGTTGATGGCCCGAAAGAGTTGTGCTGCACTTAGGTAATGTTTGCTTGCGCCAAGGTTGAGGAGCGCTCACATAACTAGGGTAACTTTCTTTCTCTTATAATCTATCGCAGCGGCTATTGCCGGCGCGGGCGATCGCACATCAGAATTGCGTTGGCTTTAGGGATTAGTGTTTCCGCTCAAACTCAGCAGCAGAAATTTCCCTAAACCCTCTACCTGCCTTTCCAAGCGGGCCACAGTTTGTCAGAGCAAGCCGGCTTTTTCGGGCCGAAACTTGCTTTTAAACCGGGCTCAGACCTAACATGGCGCGCAGGGTAAAAGTTAGAAAGACAAAAGTCGCTACAATCGAAGTAACCAGGACGATGGCTGTTGCCGGTCGATCGAGTAGAGGTTTGAGTCGCTCGAACAGGAAAAAGAAGATTCCGAGACAGACAGTAATCAAAAAACGGGGGTACCTAGAGACGTTATTAATGAAATCTTGCATGAGCGCAGATGGGGTAATTTGTTACAGCTCGATCGTTGACTGGTAACACTTGTGAGCGAGTTAGATAATTTTGGCACAGCCGGAGCTAAATCGGCTCCTCGGGCGATCGGGCGTTTTTGCCGGCGAGGCTGATATATATAATTCTAACGAATATTTTCGATCGGTCGATCGCTGTCTGTTTAATCCCACCATACCTCCCGTGACAAATGAGAGAAGTATGTATATTTAGTTGTAGTTGTGATAAATATTATAGGGCTGTTATTTCTAAGTAAATGTCTGCTGCCGCACCTTCTTTCGTCTTGCCGCGTCCTTTTCTGAAATGGGCTGGAGGCAAAACTAGGTTGATCGGACAATATCAACCTTATTTTCCTGAAAAGTTCACCACTTACTACGAGCCTTTTTTGGGCGGCGGAGCCGTCTTTTTTTACTTAGCACAACAGAACCCTTCTTTGCAAGCTGTGTTAACAGATATTAATCCTGAGTTGATTAATGCTTATCGCTGTGTCAGGGATAAAGTCGAGGAACTGATTGAGCTTTTGTTAGAGCACGCCTCTGAACATAGCAAAGACAATCAAGCCTATTATTACTCGGTGCGATCGCGCTCCTACAATACAGCTACAGAAAAAGCAGCACGGCTGATTTACCTCAATAAAACTTGTTACAACGGCCTCTACAGAGAAAACTCCAAAGGTCAATTTAATGTTCCGATGGGCAGATACAAAAATCCTAACATTTGTCAAGCCGATTTATTGCGATCGGTCTCCTCTTTACTCGCGCCCGCTCAAATTGAAGTAAGAAAATTCGATGAAATTTTGGAGTTTGCTACAAGCAGTAAAGACTTTGTTTATTTTGACCCGCCTTACTATCCGATTAGTGCCACAAGTAACTTCACCGCTTACAGCCGAGATAATTTCAAAGAATCGGAACAGATTAAATTAAGAGATGTTTTTGTAGAACTTGCCCAACGCCGCGTGAAAGTTATGCTGTCTAATTCTAACTGCGATTTTATCGCTCAAATCTACAGCGACAGTCAAGCTTTCAGAAAAAATCATCTCCCCAAACAAATTGAAATATCAGCATCTAGGGGAATTAATTCTAATAGCTACAAACGCGGTCTAGTCAAGGAATTATTAATAAGTTCAATTTAAATAAACACTCTTTGGAAGCCTCTACCTAAACATATTTGGTACGGCAGCCCGTGACTTCAGAAGCCGGGTCGATCGCCCCCATGCGTAAGCCCTGAAACTGTGACCTCAAAAATGCGGTTTCTTCGTAGATTTCAAGCTACTCAACGGAAAACTCGTAGAACAAGGGTCAAAAAATTGGCTAAAAAAAGGAACTATTACCTATTGATTTGTCTGGACTTCTGTGGTATATTTTAGATAATGGGAGTGGTAACTTAAATTTTATTTTTGCCACCACTCCCATTATTAAATTATACCTCCAAAAAACCTCACAGTCAAGGGTTTAACTCGAAAAAAAAAGGCGATTTTTTTCAATTTAATAAAATTAAAATATTTGAATTATGCGTTACCGCAAATCATAGCAGTTTCTGCAAAAAATGCAACTGTACTGTAGCGAAGGGAAAAAGGGCGATCGCGATCCGTAACGAATAAATCTTGATGTAATATCAAATCCTTTCTTCATCGGAAGAGTAAATTCAGGCGTTGACTGTTGACTGTTGACTGTTGACTGTTAACATCATGTATGAGTGCAACCGGAATTGGTATAATGTGTGATTACAAATATTTGTTTGCCCAGGTAATAAAACCTTCGAGCTTGTAAACCCCCAAAAGATTTTGATTGTCGGGAATTTGTTTTTTAAACCAGTCGATCGAACCTTGCCTCATCCCGTTGCCACCCACGATCACAATAGTGGGAACCCGATAGCAAGTTTTAATATTTAAATTGAGGTAGGGATACTTTTCATCAACAGATCCTTTGTCTTCTTGCCACTTGCACTCAACAATTAGACCGAGAGGAAACGAAGCAGAACTAACAATATAAAAATCGACATTTATTTCTGTTTCATAAATGCTAGACCCGATATAAACTTGTTTAGCATATCGCTTGTGATTTTGCGTTGAGAGCAAGAGCCAATCTAACTTGCGCTTTTTTGGCAACTCAGGACATATTTCGAGATATCCGTGACCTCTCAATGTACCTTCTACAGTTGCTTCTAAAACAAAACCAGTTTTATTGGCTCTACAACCCCTATTCATTTTGTTGGCTCCTGAATATAATGTGAATTAAGCCGATCGCACTTCAATCACTCCCCGGTCAAAAACCCGCTTGTCAGTACCGATAGAACTGACAAACATCCGGTCTTGATAGACATCAAACGTCGCAAAACTCAGGAGGCTAGCAGAATACTCCGTCCACTCAGAACGCCCCACCGGACGAGTACCCCCGCCCGCCCCGCAAATCAAATAAGTCGTACCGTCAATCGATCGGGTGCGTTCGTAGCTGTGCTCGTGTCCGTTGATATAAAGCTGCACGCCGTACTTTTTAAACAAAGGCGTCAAAGTCTTAATAAAAGGTTGATTCACTCCGTAGATACCAGAGGAATAAATCTGGTGGTGGCCGAACACAACTTTCCACGGTGCGGTGCTCTGACTCAACTCTTTTTCCAGCCAAACAAGCTGATTTTTCCAATCCGCATTGCGATTGGTATCTAATGCAAAAAACTGTACCGGATCGCGCCGAAAAGTATAGTAGCGGCCTTGCATATTAAAACCCGCATATTTAACTTGCGGGTCGCCGTTAGCAGTGCGGATGTCGTGATTTCCCAGACAAGCATAAAATTTTACGCCTTGCTGCAATAATGGCTGATAAGGCTTCTCGAAAACAGCATTAATTTGTTCAATTTCGCCGTTATTGTAGATATTGTCGCCGGCGAGAACAGCAATGTTAAAAGGATTTTCCCGGTGATATTGGGTCATCGCCTCAGCCACAGCATACTGACCTTGGGCCCCGGTACCGGTGTCGGCAACCGAAATAAAGCGTAAAATAGGCGGTGAGGCTGGCAATGGGACGATCGCCCTTTGGCCCTCAACATTAGAAGGTACAGCAGCATTCGCGTCTGTCCCCCAGGAAGTCCGAAGCTGAAGCATTTTCCAGACTCCGGTAAAACCTAAGCTGCTGAGACTGGCTAAAAATAGAAAGTGACGGCGTTTAAGGCTCATGATGATTCAGTTAGAACTAATAAAATGATAAATTAAGGCCCAGAAGGCTCAACTAAAATTTATCTTTAGATATATTAGATATATTTGCAACGCTCCAAGGCAAAGAAAATGTCAGAAGAACAACTAAACCAACCAACTCCAGAAGCGTCTCAATCTCCGAAAGCGGAGGTTGGCGAGGCGGCTGCAAAGTCTGCCGCCACACCCAGCCAAGCTCAAAATGCCAGCAGCGCTGTTCCCAAAAATCAGAAAATCAAAGCTTTGATTTTCTCAATTCGGAATTTGGGGAAAAAAGGGAAAAATGTAGCAGCAGAACCCCCGTTGCAGCCCCAAAGGCCGATCGCGCCCACCGCTTCTGACTCAGCAACAGTAACTCCTCCGGCTGTTGCTGCAGAAGTTAAAGCGGAAGTTAACAGCGTTCCCCCGCCAAAAGTTGCGGTAAAATCCGATCGTAAAAAGTCTGTATCAAAACCCGCAGGCGACAGTTTTTTAGAGAAAGTCGTTGTACTTTGGCAAAGTATTGTGCGGTTAGTGCGATCGCTGCTACCGCCTTTTGTCAGCGCCAAGGTGTCAGATCCAATTTTAAACGCTTCCTTAGCAGCAATTCTCATCGTTGCAGTCGGTTTAACCTTCAACAGTTTCTCAGCAAAACCGCCGGAACAACTAGCAAAAGCGCCTATTGCAGCACCGCCGCAGTCCCCGCCTACCTTTGGCGATTTTTTGCCGGACACAGCCAAATCACCAGAGGCGATCGCAAATTCTCAGCCAACATCCGCTGAATTCAAAAGCAAATTGCCCGATTTAGTCGCACCAGAAAAAGCGCAACCGCTAGAAATTATCCCGCCACCACTAACGCCGGAACAGTCTTTGATTGCTGCAATTCAAACTCAAGTTGCTGACATTACCGATCGACTTGGCGGCGGTTTAGTTAGGTCTGTTCAAGCTGATTTCTCCATCGGCCTTTTGACTGTGAATGTCGCTGAAGATTGGTACAATCTCAGCACAACAGAGCAAAATCAGCTAGCAAGTAAAATGTGGAAAGAAGCTAATGCACTCGATTTCAGCAAGTTACAAATTGCCAATTCCGAAGGTAAATTAATCGCTAGAAGTCCAATTGTTGGTTCGGAAATGATTATTTTAGAAAGAGGGATTAATTAGATTTTTAACTTTTTGTATCTGTAAACCGTCCGAGCATTTTTAAATTATAGGACGCAGAATCAAATTATGTAAGGTGTGCATTACACACCTTACCGCTGTTAATTTTTTTAAGAAATCGCACTTTCTTGGAAGTGATATCAATTCCGTTAGGATCGGAATTATTCATTTCTCTCTGTGTTCTCTGTGTTCTCTGTGTTCTAGCGCCGGTTAAATCATTCCGATGCAACCGGAAACGATATGAGACAATTGGTAGGGGAAAACTTTTGAGCGCACTGATAGCAAAAAGGTGCGCCTCGCGCACCCTACATCAAAAAATATGAACAATAAACAGTCAACAATTAATATCAAATCCTCTCTTCATCGGAATAGTAAATTCACTGTTGACTGTTGACTGTTGAGTGTTAACCGTTAACCGTTAACAGTTAACATCATGTATGAGTGCAACCGGAATTGATATAACTCATGACTAGAAAGGTTTATTAGTAGGTTTAAAACCCTGCTTTTTAAAATAGGTTCGGAATACCTCTTGAGCAATTGGTGCCGCCGAAACCGAACCAAATCCGCCGCCTTCAACAATAACTGCGATCGCAACTTCCGGCTTGTCAGCGGGAGCAAAACCTACATACATAGAATTGTCAGGATGTCCGGGCATTTCCACAGTTCCAGTTTTACCAGCACTTAAAGGAATAGTACCGTCATTCATCGCGCGGGCTGTACCTTTTTTCACCACGTCAATCAATCCTTGTTTAACGACGTTTAAAGTTGCCGGCTTAATACCTGTTGGAATTTTTTTAGTAATAGGCGTATTGGTTTGAGAAGCCAACAAATGCGGCTGTACTCGCGAACCGCCGTTGGCAATAGTTGACACCATCACAGCCAATTCTAGGGGAGTACAAAGTACCAAACCTTGACCGATCGCCATTGTCACCGTATCGCCCACATACCAATCTTCCCCATACATTTTCTGTTTCTCTGCTGGGATCGGAACTTGACCGTGATTGGCTGCATCCAACCCCAAAAGCTCTAAATTAATAGCACCGCCAATGCCCATTTTTTTAGCCCATTTCGCCATTTCTTCCGGCCCGGCTGCCATGCCTACTTGATAGAAAAACGTATTGCTGCTGTAGGCCAAAGCGTCCCGGAAACCGATAACGCCGTAACCGCTACCGTGTTCGTTAAAGGAAATTCCGCCGATGTTAATTGAAGCAGAACTTACCAAAGTCGAGTCAGGAGAAAACTTGCCCGACTCCATCCCTGCTACAGAAGTTACAATCTTAAAAGTGCTGCCGACTGGATAGCCTTGAACTGCCCGATTTAAAAATGGTTTGTCTGGCCCTTGTAGTCGATCCCATTCTTTTTGAGTTACCTTGCGAGTGAAAATATTGGGGTCAAAGGTAGGCCAACTAGCCATTGTTAAAAGCGCTCCGGTTTTCACGTCGATCGCCACAACTGCACCCAGGCGATCGCCCAAAGCTTTTTCCGCAGTTTTCTGCATATCTAAATCTAAAGTTAGCTGCACCGGTTTGCCGGGAATAGGATCTTTTACACCCAAATCTTGGATTTCCTCGCCCTTAGCATTCACCTCGATCAAACGGTTTCCCCAAACGCCTTCTAAAGTTTTATTGGCTAATTTTTCAACTCCCATCTGACCGACAATCATTCCCATCGGATATGTAGGATTAGCTTTTAATTCGTCTAAAGTAGCTTCGCCGACGTATCCCAAAAGGTGAGCTGCTAGTTGCTCGTTGGGGTTATCTCGACTCGATTCTGCGCGAATTTCAACTCCCCGCAAAGTATTAGCTTGTTCTCCCAAGGCGACAAAAGTACCGACATCGATATTTTTACTAATTCGCACTGGGAGGGCAGATTTGTAGCCTGCTTCTTCGATTTTTTTGATAATTTCGGCTGCGGGAAGTTTGACGATCGGGCCGAGTGTGGCGGCGACTTCTTGCCAGTCTTTGGTCGATCGCTCTTTCGGCCACAGATAAACCGATCGAGATACGCGGTTAGCCGCAAAAATTTTGCCGTTGCGGTCTAAAATTTGACCGCGATTAGCTGCGACAGAAACAGGGCGAATGCGGTTATTTTCCGCCCGCTGTCGGTTGTATGCTCCCTGTACCAGTTGCAGTTCTGCCAGACGAAATACCGGCAGCGTCACCAAAGTAGTGACTAGCAGCATAAAAACCATCACTTGGAACGATCGGCTGCGCTGGCGCGTACCATTATCCAAGGCATTTTTGTCGAATCGGACGTGAGATTTAAAAGAAAAATCGCCAGCCATATTAATTAATCTGCTCTTTTATTCAACTAACAAGTAGATGCAGTTGCCATCCGGATTATTTAGCAGATACAGGCATTATAACTTCTCACTCTTTAGTGACAGACACAAATTCTGCCGGTTGGCAGACGAATTTACCGGATTTTTTGATTAAGGTAGATTTTAAATATCAGGTTTTTGTGACAATTCAACTTTTAAGGAGGTACAGGCGCTATGGAACCGCTCGATTTTTTGATTGCTTGGCTGGTGACGGGCAGCAGCTTGCTGCTAATTTCTCAACTGCCGATCGGTGTGGAAATTGACAGCACACCGAAAGCCGTAATTTCCGCTGCGGTGTTGGGATTGTTGAATGTTTTAATTTTGCCCATTCTGAAAACAGTTTTTTTCGTGCCGAACTTGCTGACGCTGGGATTGCTTTCCGGCGTCTTTGCTTTTGTGATGAATGCGATCGTTTTTGCCTCTGCTGCGAAGCTAGTGGAAGGATTTCGCTTGCGGATGGGCCTGTGGAGCACGGTATTGGGGGCGATCGCCCTGGCAGCAGTTAGCAGCTTTATCAATAGCGCGCTGATTTAGCAATTTCCCCAGAAAAAGGGCGATCGAAATCGCCCGATATTTCCACACATTACCTTGCGCGTTTCGTTTCTCTAGAACCGATTTCAATCGCCGAATATTCCTTATTCCTTCTTCTTTCTCCCTTCTTAGTTGTCCCCTATTCCCTCTTCCTTCTTCCTTCTTCCTTCTTACTTCCCAATCACCGACTTATAGGCTGTTACTTTGATGTCAATTCCAGTAATATCTGTGCCGACAACTACAGCGGCGGCTCCTAAGTGTAATGCTTTTTTTGCCATTTCTGGCCCGGCGATTCCGCCTTCGCAGATAACTGGAATCTTAAGCTTTTCTACCATTTGGGCGAGCAAATCAAATCCGGGCGGCGAGAAACTTTGCGTCTGGGGAGTGTAGCCAAAAAGAGTAGTTGCGACAGTATCTGCACCAGCTTGGGCCGCCGCGATCGCAGCTTCGATCGTGTCTACATCCGCCATCACCAATTTCCCTAATTCGCTGTGAATTCGATCGATTAACGTTTTTAACTCTTCGCCAGCAGGACGGTTTCGCAAAGTCGCGTCAACGGCGATAATATCGGCTCCAGAAGTGGCGATCGCCCGCGCGTCTTCAAACCGAGGAGTAATGTAAATCTCGCATCCCGGCAATTGCTGCTTCCAAATCCCAATTATCGGAGCCGATACCTGTTTTCGCACCGCCGCAATGTGAGCCGGAGAGTCAATCCGCACCCCCGCAGCCCCTCGATTGACAGCGGTGCGAGCCATTGCCGCAATGACGATCGGATCGTGCAGCGGCGAATCGGCAGGTGCTTGACAAGAAACAATTAATCCTGTAGGAATTTGACAATTAATCATGGGGAATTGGGAATTGGGAATTGGGAATTGGGAATTGGGAATTGGGAATTGGGAATTGGGAATTGGGAATTGGGAATTGGGCGGAGCGAAGCGGAGGGATCGGGAATTGGGATTTTTTTGTAATTTATTCCCTGTGTCCTATGGAACTCAAATAAGCGTTAAGTTTTGGTAGTAATTTATCAACAATTGGTTTAAATTTGCTTACTTCTTCGCTTGTGATAAGTTGTCTAGCTTATGCTAATCTTAACCAGTTTACTGTTTCGTACAAAGAGCCTAAGCGCAATTTTTACAAAACGCCGATTATCTTGGTCATTATAACGACCTCTTCCTTCAGCAATATTAGCACATACACTATCAGCAGACCGAACGATCTGTTTGCCCATCGTATCTTTTGTGAAATAATCCCATTTTTTAACAATCTCCCAAATCTCATTCGCCAAACTTTCCGCCAACTTATAAACCTCTAATTCCTCAAAATCAGGTCTTCCCATAATTACCTCAAAAACTCAATTATATTAAATGCCCAATCCCTCCGCTTCGCTCCGCCCAATGCCCTGCGCGGGCCCATGCCCCATCCCTCCGCTTCGCTGGGCCCTGCGCGGGCCAATGCCCTGCGCGGGCCCATGCCCCATCCCTCCGCTTCGCTGGGCCCTGTTTGGCCCATCCCTCCGCTTCGCTGGGCCCTGTTTGGCCAATGCCCTGTTTGCCCAATGCCCAATGCCCAATGCCCCATGCCCCATGCCCAATTATCCATTACCAATCCCCACCATTAAAGAAAGAATTTTGTCTAGCAATTGCTGAGGGTGAATCGGTTTAGCCAAACAATCGTTAGCTCCCGCTGTCACGAAAGATACTCGATCTGCAGGAATTTCCTGGGCGCTTAAAGCCAGGATTTTGAGATTTTCAGTAGCTGGTTTTTGGCGCAGTTGTTGGATTATTTCGCAGCCATTCATCCCTGGTAAACGCATATCTACAATCACAGCATTCGGTTGCAAAAGTTCAATTTGTTCTACGGCTGCCGAACCTTCAATCATCCACACTACTTGCAGTCCTGCTGCTGTCAGGATATCGCAAATGAGCATGGCAGTTTCTTCATCTTCTTCGACGAGTACGATGCTGCCTCGCAGGGAGGAGGAGTGCAGCGGTAAAGATGAATTGGATTTTTCATATTTGAATTTTGTGGATTCATCTTTGCTTTTAGTTTGACTCGGTATAAAAACGGTAAAGGTAGAGCCGACATCAACTGTAGAGTTGACTTCGATCGCGCCGCCGTGAAGTTCTACTAACTGTTTGGTTAAGGCCAATCCCAGACCGGTACCGCCGTATTCGCGGCGGTAGGGGGAATCTAATTGCTGGAATTTTTGAAACAAGAGCGATCGCTGATTTTCGGGAATTCCAATGCCGGTATCTTTGATTTGAAACACAGCGGTGCTACCTGCAGGTGCAGTACCCGGCTGTCGCACTGCAGGCGTTTGATTTTTATCTTCTGTCACCCAAACTCGCAGGATGACTCGCCCGCCTTCGGGAGTAAATTTGATCGCATTTCCTAAGAGATTGAACAGAATTTGTCTCAAGCGGCGCGGATCGGCGGTGAAGCGATCGCACTCTTGTTTTACCCGCTGTTCTTGTATTAATTCTACTCCTTTAGCCGCAGCTTTTTCTTTGAGGGCGTGCAGGCTCTGGGAAGCTAATTTAGAAATTGAAAATTCACTAATTTTTAAGATTGCTTTTCCCGCTTCTACTTGCGATAAATCTAAAATATCGTTGATTAATTCTAATAAGTGGTCGCCGCTATCTCGGATAGTTTGCAGGTATTGTCGTTGCTTTTGCAGCGGCACTTGTTTGGTGCCAACTTTGCCGTAAGACCACCGCAACAGCGTGTCGGAAATGCCGATGACGCAGGTGAGGGGAGTCCGCAATTCGTGGCTCATAGCTGCCAAAAATTCGCTCTTGGCGAGGCTGGCAGACTGGGCGGCGACCAGTGCATCGCGCAGTTCTCGCGTGCGCTCTATGACGCGCTGTTCTGAGGTGCGCTTTTGTTGCTGAACTTCTGCATAAAGTTCGGCTTGGTAAATGGCGATCGCCAAATGTTCTGCTATTTGTCGCAAAAATGTTATTTTGCTTTCTTCCCACTCCCGCACAGTAAACTGGTGGGCAATTAGCAGCCCCCACAAGTCGTCTTGAACTACGATCGGCACTAGCAATTTCGCCCGCACCTGAGCCCGCCGCATCAACTCTAAAAAACAAGGGTGCGAAGAGTAAGTTTTTTCGACATCCGCGACGCACAAAGCCAAACCTTTGCGATACTTCTCTGTGTCGATGACTCCATCGGGAAAACACTCGGCACCTTCACTAAAATTTAGTACAGACGAGATAGCGTCGCTGGCTAAAGCTTCGTAGGTGACGCGACCTAAATACAAGAAATACTGGGAATTTTCTTTGACTTCGCCAGACGCAGAAACCTCTGCCAGTATTTGTTTACTTAATTTGCCCTCGGGCGGTGCCGGCACTTTTTCAAATTGATAAATTAACAGGCGATCTACATCCAAAAACTCTCGCACTCTCGAAACTGCTTTTGACAAAATGACAGGCAATTCCAAACTCTGGCGGATTTGAGTTGTCACCTGATTCAAAAGTCGCTCTTGTGCGAGCTGCTGCTGCAAAGCATCTTCCACTGGCTGACAAAATTGAATGCAGGAATTTGGCATTTCTTCTGCGCGATCGCCCACTTCGGTCATCTGGTGCTGTAGCGTTTCGGGAGCGATCGGTTGGGGCGCGGAATTTTCCTCTATTTCCGTTTGGGCTTGTAGGGGCTGGTGATTGTTTTTGCTGGCATCGATTGCGAGAATATCCAGCAAATTTAGGGTAAATTCGCTTTGAATAACGGCCGAGTTTGGCTGTATATTGTTAATGGCTTGTTTGAGGGTACGAATATTAATTTTTCCCTTGGTTCCGGGCGTTATTTGGGCGATTTTTGCTACTATGGGAGAGAGGAAATTTGCGATCGCCTCTGGCTCAAAAGTCAACTCCACATTTAATTGCCAATTGAGATATTTTTCGCTGTGTTTGCGTTCGTTTGTTGCAGCAGCATCTAATGGCTTCCCCCGCAGCAGCGCGCTAAACCCATCTGATATTACTGCTGCAAACCGTTCCGACGAGTTTTCCCGATTTTCAGTAAAGGCAGGAGCATCGTCCGCCAGCCAAATCGCCCCCGGGAGTTCAGCCATTTGCTGTAACAACTGGTAAGCAGCCTCAAAGGTTGCTAGTGGCAAAGTTCGACTTAAGCTTTTTGGTTTCAATCTAGGTATTTTTCCGGTTGTTTTCAAGAACACAAGATCGAGCCCGATATTTTAGGGACGAAACCGGGGCGCAGCAGGCGCGAACGCTCCCAAAGACTTGAGATGAAAGTAATCAGAAGGCAGGCTCTCATCAGGCCCGCGAGTAGGAGAGTACATTTCTCCCTATAGTTGTGATTACTTTAAACAATCTTATTCCAGTATAATATCAATATATAATTTGTTAACTTCTACTTAACACTATCCGGGTAAATGAGCAATCCAACTCAACTCACCCCCGATTTCACTATCGGACATCTGCCGTCTCACCACTGCCAAGTGAGTGCTGCAACTCTAGGACAGGTAGTCGCTGAAAAATTCGAGCAAGAACCAGACCTGCCGGGAGTAATTATTACTCACGAATCGCAGGTGTTGGGAATGATTTCTCGTGTCAAATTTCGAGAGCAAATGATTCTTCCCGATCGCGTAGAACTTTACGGGCAGCACCCGATTCGCTCTTTGTTAGATTTTATCAGAATTCCGCCTTTGGTGATGGAGGAAAACTGGAAAATTGACGATGCCGTGCAAGCCTCTCTCAACAGGCAAAAAGACTTGATTTATGAACCAATTATTGTGGTAATGAAAAACCACACACTCCGCCTTTTGGACGTTCAAACTCTGGTAATAGCGCAATCTAAAAATTTAGCGCAAGCTTACAAAATTATTCAAAAATACCGAGCAGAAAAACAAAAATATTTGGCGATAATTCAAAAAGAGCAAGCCCAAGTTCGCGAATATCATAAGCTTTTACAATCCCAACTTCTGGAAACAGAAAAATCGCAAAATACTCCCAGTTCTCAGGAATTGGCACTGGCAAAACAAGCCGAACAAATTGCTCAAATGAATCGACGATTTGTGAGAATTGCAAAGTTGATTTCTTCGGAGGGCCGCCAAGCATTTCAAGCTACTTTTCAAGGTGCTAATTCTATTTGCAACAATACAGATAAAATTTTGGGAGTTGGCAAAGCAATAGCTAACGATCTAGAAACAGTTAACCGCACTTCCAGAACCATCCGGGAGGCGATCGAACAAGTCAGGCATTTAGCAGTACAGGTGGCTGTAGTTACTAATCAGATGGAAAGCAAGCCCAACGGTCTTGGCCAAGTGAGTTTAGAAATTGGCCGACTGGCAAGTAAAACTTTTGAATTGGGGACTCAAATAGAGCAAATTGCCAGCCGGTTTAAACTTCGCGTTCACCAACTCACGGAGGCGGCAAGAGCTGGTGCTAATGTGGCAAAATTCGTGACCATCAAGATCGATCGTGCCGAAATGGCGCTGTTAGAATTGGAAGAATTAATAGCAGAAAAAAATCCTACTTCATTTATAGATACTCAAGAATCTTTAGGTGTCAACAAAAGTGTTACAGCCCATTCTTTAGTTAAAGATATAGAACACGCAGAAATCGCGGTTTCTGAATTAGAACAAATAGTTAAGCAGCAAAATTCTTCGCAATATCTGATCGAAAAAATTCAGCAGGCTCTGAAGTCAAAAAAGCCCTGAAATTTTAGCAAAAATATGGTAATAAATTGAATTTTTTTCCAAAATTACAAGCATAATAAAACTTTACATTTTGACTGTTGAAAAAATACTATTTGTTGGAGCGAGGTGAAACAAATTAAAATAAGAGTTGGAAAAGGCTATTGAACATGGGTGTCAACTTAATCTCTTGTGCCGTGCCGATCTATTGTTTGACGGGCAGAACCCCCTGCGCCCCTGTTCCCTTGGGAGAAGAGTGTTTAAAGTGAGTATTGTTGAGGGTGATTAGTGGGTATGCTCCCCATCGAGACCAATCGGACGAGAGATACAAAAGACCTCTCATAAAAAGCCTGTACAGAGCAGGCATCCTCGACACTCCACAAGAATTGTTCGAGAGGTATCAAGAAGTTACAATTTCATTTGACATGAGGCAGGCTATTGAAATCCGCAAACATTGATCGCAAATTCCACAAACAGCTTAATTAAAAGGTGATATTTATGAAGATTTTGCTAGTAGAAGATGACACAATTACAATTAATTTGTTAACTCAATCGCTCAACGCTCACAATTACAATGTGAATGCGGCAACAGACGGTGAAACAGCATTACATTTGGCGCGGGCTTACGATTACGACTTGATTGTTTTGGATGTGATGATTCCTAAATTAGACGGTATTAGTTTGTGTCGTAAATTGCGATCGTCCGGCTGTAAAATGCCGATTTTACTGCTGACGGCGCTAGATAGCAGCAGCAATTTAGTTGAAGGTTTAGAAGCTGGTGCAGATGATTATGTGGTCAAACCCTTCAATCTGAAAGAATTAATTGCTCGCATTCGGGCTTTGTTGCGCCGGGGTAAGGCAAGTTTGTCGAGTACAAATTTGACTTGGGAAAAACTGGAAGTCAACCCGGATACTACGGAAGTCACTTATGCCGAAAAGATGCTGCATTTGACTCCTAAAGAGTACAATTTGTTGGAACTTTTTCTGAGAAATCCCCGGCGCATTTTCAGCCGCAGCGCTATGCTCGATCGCATTTGGTCGTCCGGCGAATTTCCTCAAGAAGAAGCCGTTACCGCTCACATCAAGGGGTTGCGGCACAAACTGAAAGCAGCCGGGATGACGGTAGATTTAGTCGAAACTGTGTACGGATTGGGCTATCGGCTCAAAAGTCTGCCGGAGGATATGGAGAACCAAAAAGTTCTCCAGGAAACGGCAGAAACTACTAGAAGTCAAGAGAGTTTATCTGCTGAATCCAGCGGGCAGAATCAGGAATTAAATAATGAGGAGCGCCACTTGAAAGTCCTGAGTGCGATCGCCCAAATTAGGGAAAAGTTAAAAGTCGATTTTAGCGAAAAGGTGTCGATATTCGATCGCGCGATCGCTCAACTCAAAAGCGGAAGCTTGGAGGGCGAACTGCGGCGGGAAGCTCAGGAGCAAGCTCACAAATTAGTCGGTTCTTTGGGAACTTTAGGGCTGCCGAAAGGTTCGGAAGTGGCGCGCAAAATCGAACATTTGTTCAAGGCTGAAAATGTCTTAAAACCTGGGAATGCTGAGCTGATGGAGGAATTTCTGGATTTGCTCAAACAGGTATTCGATCGCCCGCCGGAACCTGAAACCGAGCCTGTTGCTCAGGTTGTCCAACAATACCGCATCCTGATCGTTGATGATGATACTTTGCAGAGCGATCGACTAAAAATAGCCGCCTCCGGTTCCGGCTTCGAGATAGAAGTCGCAAACTCTCCGCAATCCGCAAGAAATGCGATTTCTCAACGGCCTCCCGACGCGATTTTGCTGGATTTGACCTTTTCCAGAACTCAGGAAAACGGACTTAATCTCCTAGCCGAACTCCGCAGTGAAAAGCCCGAAATTCCGGTGATGGTTTTTAGCGGGCACAATCAATTGAGCGATCGAATAGAAGTTGCTCGTTTGGGAGCTTCCGGCTTTTTACACAAATCAATTCCCGCAGCAGATATACTCAAAGCAGTCGCCCAACTCCTCGACCATACGGACTCTACAGAAGCCAAAGTTATGGTGGTAGATGATGACGTGCATCTATTGGCTGTACTGAAAGTGATTCTACAACCTTGGGGATTTCAGGTGACAACATTAGATAATCCAGAAAAATTCTGGGATGTACTCGAAACCACTTGTCCCGATTTGCTAATTTTAGATGTGGAAATGCCCGGTTATAACGGTATTGAGTTGTGTTTGGCAGTACGGAACGATTTGCGTTGGAGCAAGCTCCCAGTCCTATTTTTGACTGCTCATTCCGAGTCGGAAATAGTGCGCCAAATGTTTGTTGCGGGTGCTGACGATTACGTGAATAAGCCGATCGTAGAACCGGAATTGATTGCTCGCCTCCTGAACCGTTTGGAACGAAGCCAACTCAGACACAGACTGTCTCTGACACAGGGTTAAGCTTAGTCTCGATTCTCCCAGCGCCCTCCTTAAGAAAGATGCCGATCGAGCATAGCTTTTTAAGGAGGATTTAGCGGGATCTAATCTCGACGGTAAACCAGAGATACAAAGTTTTCAGGGGATTCGTGAGATCAATCATGCAGCAGATGTCCGAAACTGCCAATCCCAGCTTTCACCCAGAGTTGGGATGGTTAGGTTGTGTGATTGGGAGCATCTGGTGTTTTGCAAAAAGCATTTTTTTGTAGTGCGAACGTCCCCGCTCGCGTCTTGTACCACTCGCGAGCTCTTGAGGTGCTCGCACTATAAATGCAAAACTGAGATGATCCCGTGCGATTCGGATGCGTGTCGATCGATGTTTGATATCATGTAGGTCGATTACCAAAACAAATACTGTTCCCGCGTGTCCACAAAAGTACCCAATATTGAGCCTGTGCAAGTCCGCACGCGCGAACCTTATACCATTTTTCTAAAGATTTGCTATGGATGAAGTCATAGCCCCCCGATGCTTTGGGGGGTTGGGGGGAGGTAGTATGTAGCGCTACTTTATGAAATTGGTATTACTGCGGTCAATAGACCAGACTGGATATGACCGACAGGCAAAAACACAAACTCATTTAAAAACATATTTACAAAAACACGAAAGTAATGGTATTACCCTCAGACAAAGCCGCTCTCAATGACAGCGAATACGAATTAATTTACGCACCGGGTTCCATTCAACCTCACGGTATTTTATTGGTGCTAGAATCTCCGCTGTTGAAAATTTTGCAAGTTAGCAACAATACTTTTGAGGAACTCGGCATTGACCCCGAAGCACTTTTGGATCATTTTTTACAGGAATTTGTTAAAAGTGAGGAAATTGAGGCTATTGAAAAAGCTTTATTGGGAAACAGCTCTCAACGTAATCGTATTACATTATCATTCAAAAATCAAAAGCGCCAGTCTGTTTTTGAGGGAACGCTGCATCAATCAAGTTCAGTATTAATTGTGGAACTAGAGCCGATTGTTGCGCCCAAAGCTAGCGAGTGTTTCAATTCTGATGATTTGATTCAACAGCAGATTGACAAAATCCACAACACGCCAAACCTGCAAGCGCTGTGTCAGACAGCAGTTGAAGAAGTGCGGAGAACGATCGGTTTCGATCGGGCGGTCGTCTATCAATTTGATGCCACCGGTGCCGGGAAAGTCGTCGCCGAAGACAAAGTAGAAAATTTAGCTCCTTTATTGGGGCTGCACTATCCGGCTACCGATATTCCCCACCAGGCCAGAAACCAGTTCACGATGAATTTAATTCGGTTTATTCCCGATATTCACTATCAGCCCGTACAACTAATTCCTCACTGCAATCCGCTGACCGGTCGCCCTCTGGAGCTGGAATTTTCTTTGTTGAGAACAGTTTCTCCTTGCCATCTTCAATATCTAAAAAATATGAAGATTGGCGCTAGCATGACTGTGACATTAATGAAAGACCAAAAACTCTGGGGATTAATCGCCTGTCACCACCAAACACCAAAGTATCTCAACTACAGAACAAGAAAGACTTGCGAATTACTAGCCAAATTTGTCAATTTAGAACTAAACTACAAACAAGATAGCGAAGATCGAAACTATGCAATTTCTTTAAAAGAAATTTGCCGTAAATTTATCGCAGAATTTTCTCAAGAAAACTGTTTTGTAGAAGGTTTACTTAAATCCCCAGAGGCATGGCTGGCATTGGTGGGGGCTACCGGTGGAGTTGTGTGTGCCAATGAAAATTTGATCGCTACCGGCAAAACCCCGGAATCAGGAGAAATCGAGAAGTTAATTGCTTGGATAAAACCTCAAATAAATAATGAAATTTTTTATACAGATTGTCTGGCAAAACTGTATCCGCCAGCCCAGAAGTTTAAAGAAGTTGCTAGCGGTTTGCTGGTGATGGCTTTGTCGGAAATGCAAAATTATTATATTTTGTGGTTCCGTCCCGAAGCAATTCAAACTGTCAATTGGGCAGGTCAACCAGACTGGCCAATTGAATTTAAACCGGATGGTAGCAGGTTGATGTCTCCTCGCACTTCCTTTGATTTGTGGCAAGAAACTGTGAGGTTAAAATCTTTGCCTTGGCAGCAGTGCGAAATTGAAATTGCCCGAGAACTGCGAGTGGCGATTGCTAGCATTGAGTTGCGGAAAATCAACCAGCAGCTTAACTTAGCTTTGTCGGCTACCAAAATCGGATTTTGGGACTGGGACGTGCAGAAAAATCACATTGTTTGGTCGAGGGAACACCAAGAGTTGTTTGGTTTGGTACTGGGAACTTTTGCCGGAAATTATGAAAATTTTGTAGCCTGCATTTACCCAGAAGATTTAGAAAGTTTGGAGAATGCTGTGAATGTGGCGCGAGTGCAGCGATCGAACTTCTGTCACGAATACCGCGTGATTTGGCCTGATGGCAGCATTCACTGGATTGAGGGGAAAGGTAAGTTTTTTTATAGCGAAGCGGGCGATGCAGTGCGGATGGTGGGGACTGTTAGAGAAATTACCGATCGCAAAGCTAGAGAATTAGAGTTGCGTTTGTTGGAATCTGCAGTCACCACAACTAACGACGCGGTGTTAATTACCGAAGCTGAACCGATTGACGAACCGGGCCCGCGAATTCTGTATGTCAACCCAGCTTTCACGCGGATGAGTGGCTATACCCTAGAAGAAGTTTTGGGCAAAACGCCACGCATTTTGCAAGGAGAAAAAACAGATAGAGCAAGTCTAGATAGCATTCGGACAGCTTTGAAAAATTGGCAGCCGGTGCGGGTTGAGTTGATCAATTACCGCAAAGACGGGACGGAATTTTGGGTAGAATTGAGTATTGTTCCCATAACCAACGAAAGTGGTTGCTTTACCCATTGGGTTGCCGTGCAGCGCGATATTAGCGATGCCGTGGCGGCAGCTACGCAACGCAAACAAGCTGAAGCCGCCCTCCAACAGCTCAACGAACGGTTAGAAATGCGAGTTTTGCAGCGAACCAGAGAACTAGAAAATTCTCAAGCAGAACTCCGGGAAAACGAAGCTTTATTTCGCTCTCTGAGCGAGAGTTCCCCCGTGGGCATTTTCAAAATCGATGGTGGGGGACAATGTACCTATACAAATCCGCGCTGTCAAGCAATTGGTGGCTTCACAGCAGCAGAAGCTTTGGGAAGCGGCTGGATGCAGTTTGTTCACCCGGAAGACATTAAACTAATTCGGTCTAAATGGTCGGAATCGCGATCGCTAGAAGAGGTCTTTTCCTGCGAATTTCGCCACGTCAAACTAGACGGAACAATCAGGTTTTGTTGGCTAAAAACAGCTCCGATTTTTTCCAACCGAGGTCAACTAATCGGTCACGTCGGCACAGTCACGGATATCACAGAAAGCCGGGAAATTGAAAAAATGAAAAATGAGTTTATTTCCATTGTCAGCCACGAACTACGAACGCCGCTCACTTCAATTCACGGTTCTTTAGGTTTGCTGGCTGCTGGGGTACTCAAAGACAAACCGGAAACGGCCAATAAGATGTTACAAATTGCGTCGAACCAGACCGAACGGTTAGTGCGTTTGGTCAATGATATTCTCGATTTAGAGCGGCTAGAATCGAGCCAAGTTACGATTATTAAGCAGTGGTGCGACGCGGAGGTTTTGATGCGGAAGTCTGCGGAAGCTGTGCTGTCTGTGGCGGCCGAAAATCAAATTAATTTATCGATTTTGCCCTCTTCTGCACAAGTTTGGGCAGAGCCCGACAGAATCGTTCAAATGCTGGTAAATTTGTTGAGCAATGCGATTAAATTTTCGCCGAGCGGGTGTACAGTAACTGTCAGGGTTGAAGATTTGGGCGATTCCCTACGGGATAGCTACGCTTCACGAGTTTTATTTGAAGTCAAAGATCGGGGTCGGGGGATTCCTGCCGATCAACTAGAAACTATCTTTGGACGATTTCAACAGGTAGATGCTTCTGACTCGCGCCAAAAAGGAGGTACGGGTTTGGGTTTGGCTATCTGTCGCAGCATCGTACAGCAGCACGGCGGCAGAATTTGGGCCGAAAGTGTTGTTTCTGAAGGCAGCAGTTTCTATTTCACGGTGCCTGGACCGTTTGAAAGCGAAGGGGAAAAAAGTTAGCTAATAATCTCGGAAAAAAGCGACAATATCAAGGTAAAACCCGCTAAAATCGCGGTAATTTCCTTGCAAAAATCACGCAATTATGTTAATAAATCGGGTTTCTGCGTCCAGGAAAATCCTAATTCGGCTGTTTTCAGAATTTCCTCATTTTTTTGATTTAGCTTTGAGATCGGGTGATTGGTTACTTTAAACCCTGATTCCCCAGAAGTTTCACAGATCACCTCGGGGAGTCCGGGTTTTTTGTGGCGCGTAAATTTGAGCGAACTCTACACTATGTGCGCGCCGATAACTGTTGTTGAAGTTTCCGAGACTTGCGTCAAGCACCGGTTAAAAACCCGGACTGTCGAATGTAGCGAAGTTTTTTTTAGGACTGGCGCGCGGGCGGCAATCACCTTGATTTTTCACGAATTACAGAGTCTGCAGCCGACAGATTAGGTAAAAAACCCGGGTTTCTGCGCTAGTGCGGTAATGCCTGCTGGGGCAAAAGTATATTCATCAAAAAAAAATGATAGTCTTCATAATTCCCTCAGATTTTTTAGATATTGTTTGTTTTAGGTTCTACAGTTGAAGGTCACACTCTCAGCAGTATCCCGCTGCCGAAGAAAAAACCTGCAGTCTGGGGAGTCGGGGTCAGGGATGGTGCTTTCGATTAACTGGTGCCACAGCATAAGTTTTTGAAAGATTGTGGAGATTTGTTAAATGTTAGACCGGGTATCTTCTAAAGATAGCGACCACATTTTGTGCTATTACCCAAATACTACGAACCAAATTCAGGTGGTTCGGATTGGGAACATTCCTAATTGGTACTTTGAAAGGGTGGTGTTTCCGGGAGAGCGACTGATGTTTAAAGCTGCGGTAGAAGCAGTCTTAGAAATTCACACCTGCGCCGTAGCAACTGCTATTTTATCGGACAAGATTCCGTGCTACGTGCTGCGGGTTATAGAAGAGGTTAGTTCTGAGTTTGATCTGGTTGTTCCTAAAGAAAAAAGTGCGGTATTGTCGCGCTAAAATTAAGGAGAAATCCGAACAACTAGCACGGGAAAAAATATTAGTTAAGTAGTGTTTTAGGACGGGAAAATGCAGAAAAATCTTGTCAATATGACCTTGGCTTTAGTGACAGAGGAAGTAGAAATTATCTTGGGGTCTTATCCCAAGTATCCTTACCAAGAAGCTTTTTCCCCTTGGGGCTTGCGGCAGGATTTGATTGCTTACGTACTCAGCCGAGTTCCTAATAAATATATTGCGATCGACTCCGGTGAGTCTCTCAACCAAAAAGTGCAGATTCGCTGTTCTTCAGAGCAGTTGCTGCACATAGAAAATTTGATTCATACTGGGATTCGCGACGTGCTGCACAGCTATCAGAAGATAGATTGTGGCGTTTGGGAACAAGTTAAATCTGGTGAGAGGGTTGCTAGTTGGTAAGAATAGTTTTCGCTTGATGGGGGAGATGCCGATCGGCTCGGCACTCTCGGTTGAGCGATCGAGCTATAATTGTGTACCTGTTCGATCGCGATTAACACTTTTGGTAATCCCCGCAGCCGTCGCAGGGGCCATTAGGTTTGACAGCACAGCGGAGAATTTCCGATCGAGCGTTAAAGCGACAGCTAGGATCTCCGATAATCCAGATACCGCTGACAAATGTTCTTTCCGTCGGCGGTGCGACAGACTGCACGTACAGGGCAATTTTTTGCAGTTGGTAGCGGCCGGATTTGAGTTGATAGCGGTGGTGGCGTTCCAAAACAGCATAGGTTTGTTCCTCGAAATCTAGATAGTTCCCCGGTTGCGGTGTCCAATCGAGCCGAATACTGCCTAAAGATTGGCGGGGGTGAGATAAAATTAATTCTACTGGTAAAGTATTTTGTTCCATGTGGCGGTCTGGCAAGCTAGTATACGCTGATGCTATCGCACTCACAGGTTCGATCGAGATGCGGTGGAGATTCTGAACGGATTTTAAAGGTTTGCGGGACTTGCGGTGCGTTTGTAGTAAGGACTTCAGTCCTCGGATCTCGATCGGGCGCGAGCTCGCTTAGGTGCTCGCAGGCTTTAAATGCAAAACACAGATGCTCCCGATGAGGACGGTCATCCTGACTGGGAACAAAACCGGATTTTGTGCCATCAAAATTCCCAAAAATATGCCATTCCTTCCATGATTCCTCCAGCGCCAGCAGAGCGAGCTAAATAATGATTGTTGCCGCCGAATTCGCGATGCCATGCTAAGAGTTCGGACATAGCGTTAGCGACGATTACCCCCCGAACATCTTGTTCAAACATACTGATATCGTTGCCAGAATCGCCGCAGACTAATGTTAACTCTGATGGAATTTGCAGGCGCTTTTGTAAATAAGTCAAGGCATTACCTTTATTGCTAGTTTCCGGTAAAATATCTACATCGCGATTGCTGCTAAAAATGATTTGAGCGACCAGTCCCGATGCTGTTAGTTTTTGCTGCAATTCCTGAAGAATCGAGCTGTGTTCTGTTGACGGTTCCAGACAATAACTGATTTTCCAAGGATTTTGTGCTTGTGGGGATTGGGGTTTAAGTTTCTTAAACTGCTGAGCTAAAGAGGCGATCGCCATTTTATCCCAATTTTGAGAAATATATTGAGCCCAATCTAAATCCAGAGTGCCATCTTGGTAAATCTCGCTACCTACACCTGCGATTAAATAATCCGGTGCTAGCAGTTGTTTTTCGGCAATTAATTCGCAAGTCGAAGCATGAGAGCGCCCGGTAGCGTAAACCAAACAAATTTGCGATCGCATAGATTGCAAGCGCTGGTTGAAAAATTGAGTTGCTTCGTCATCTCCGACTAGCGTGTTGTCTAAATCTGTAACTAACAAAAACTTCATTTTGGGAATTAATCAGTAGTCATCAGTGATTAGCGAGCGATTGCTTCCTCAAATTTTTTTAACTATTTATAAGAATTTGTTAAACAAAATACATTTGTAAGCAATCCGATCGTTTAAGATTGGCCAAATTTAATTTTTAACAAGTGGTGTGAGTGTTTTGGTGAATAATTTAACCTCCGTTAAAGCTTTTTGGCTGTCTTTCTTGATTTCTGGTGCGGCGGTGCCTTTGGGGTCGATCGCAGCCATAGCTCAAGTTCAGGATAGCTCAACTCCAGAAGTTGCGCTAGAGGCGAGTGCCGTCCCTGCGGCTACCGCCGACGCAGCGCAGGCTGCTGCATCTATTGAAATGCCTCAGTTAGCAGAGACTAACTCAGCAGATACTAACTCGGCAGTCGATCGTACTTTACCGCAAACAGATACAGATGCAGCAACGGTCGATCGTACTTTACCCCAAACAGATGCAGCAACGGTCGATCGTACTTTACCCCAAACAGATGCAGCAACGGTCGATCGTACTTTACCCCAAACAGA
>NZ_JAUBTX010000087.1:0-10627 GCF_036705185.1 Microcoleus sp. B4-D4
CATATTAGTATTATGGCTCACCATGTACGCATTGTCCAGTCTTGTCCAATAAATTAATGATTAGAGGCATACCGATCGCGCGGGTGCGTCGCCGTTAAAAATCCCTTAAAAAACTTGAATGTAGGGATTGTCGATGTATCCGCACCATACAAATATTCCCACTCTCTCCTAGCTAGCCACGCCTTGCAAACCTCTTAGACGCTACCCGCAAATTCTGCATCGACTTTTAGTCTTTTATTTTGTATAGTTGAGAAAATTTGCGATCTACTTTTTGTTGCCATTTAATTTGACAAACTTCGCCTCTTTTAAACTTATCCGATCGCTGCTAAGTAACGTTTGTATCCTCATATATATAAAGATCAACCAAAATGTCTAACTTGCGATAGATTCATAAATAACAGTTTATGAAGTCGGGTTTAACCGACATCTTATACCCCGATCGACAATATCGCGGAAACCAGGTAAGAGCGATGAGAAGCCTAGGATTTTATGGTGATGATATTGGTGCTGGGGTACGAGGTTAAAGTCACGCGAGGCGAGAAAGTACCAATCTCAATTATTCCTCTGAGGGCGGGTTCGCCCATATCCGCGTTAACCCGCCACTAGAAGATAGCAGCAACTTTAAAGTCGGCGGCTGTCTATTTTCGCGATTCCCCCTCCAAATCCAAAATCTTGCACCATCGAACTCTTTAAGAAATCGTGGGGAAAACCCAATTCAATTGCACTTACTTTGTCTAACTGCTGCATTTGTTCGGGAGTTAATTGAAACTCTAAACAAGCGAGATTTTCCTGCAGTTGCGAGAGTTTGCGGGAACCAATAATTGGAATAACTTTGACTGACTGTTGTCGCAGCCAATTCAGGGCTACTTGAGAGGCTGGTTTGCCAATTTCGGCTGCTATGGAGCTAACTTCGCGAGCAATATTGAGATTTCGTTCGCTAATTTTTCCCGATTCAGGCGAATCAAGCCGTTTAGTTTCGCTGGCGGTTTCTGAAGTGTTGTATTTTCCTGTTAGCAAGCCGCCTGCTAGGGGACTCCAAGCTGTCACGCCAATGTTTAAGGCTTTTGCCATCGGGAGCAAATCCCGTTCTGGTGTTCGCTCTTTTAAAGAATACTCGATTTGCAGGCCGATAAATGGTGTCCAACCGCGCATTTGGGCGATCGTATTTGCTTGAGAAACAATCCAAGCGGGTGTATCGGAAATGCCGATATAAAGAACTTTGCCGGCGCGCACCAAATCGTCAAAGGCGCGCATTACTTCTTCGACAGGCGTGGTAAAATCCCAAGCGTGCAGCCACAGCAAATCTATATATTCAATTTGCAGTCGCTTCAAACTTGCTTCTACTGCTTGCACCATATTTTTGCGGTGGTTCCCGAAACCGTTGATTTCGCCATTCTTGGTGTTGAGGCTGTATTTGGTGGCGACTACCCATTTTTCGCGATCGGCTGCGATAAAATCGCCGACATATTTTTCGCTAGTACCGTTGGTGTAGAGATTCGCCGTATCAATGAAATTGCCGCCTGCTGCTGCAAATGCGTCGAACATTTTGCGGCTTTCTTCGTAGGAACCGCCCGAACCCCACTCTTCGCCAAAAGTCATGGTTCCGAGGCAGATTTCTGAAACGCGAAGTCCGCTGTTACCTAGTAGTTTGTATCTCATGTCGGCTTTTTTAGCTAGCTAATTGCTGTTAACAGTTTAGATCGGGATTTGCTCAACTGTTGCCATTAGTCTGCGGTGGCTGGCTTTGAGGGTGGGTTAGGGCTGTGCTGGATATTGAATGTTTTGTTAAGTCAAAATGCCGATCGGCAGGATCTTAGTTTTGCTTTTGTAGTGCTGTCCCCGCTTGCTAAATATATAACCTGCAGAATCTACGGGAGTTCGCACTATCACAAAAAAAGTGCTTTTGACTTTCAACACGGCGCTGGGGCGAGCCTCTTACCTATGTATTTATAATCACATTGCTAATTTAAAATACAGTAAATTACTAAAAATATTATCTACCTTTAGATAGGTATTTTGCGAAAATAGTTAAATAAAAAAAATGCTATATTAATCATCAGCAAATCTGATTGAGATCGAGAAAAATTAGGTAGCTAAATTAACTTTTTAGCGCTATATTGATATACAGAATACAAAACCTAGGTGACTCACTTGGCTGATATCGTTGATACCGCCGTTGCGGCAGGCTCTTTTACAACTCTAGTTGCTGCCGTCAAAGCTGCTGGTTTAGTAGATACTCTCAAAGGCGCTGGGCCCTTCACAGTTTTCGCTCCTACAGACGAAGCTTTTGCTAAGCTTCCCGCAGGTACTGTAGAATCACTGCTTAAGGACATCCCTAAGCTCAAAAAAATCTTGACTTATCACGTCGTTTCTGGCAAAGTTATGGCCGCTGATGTGGTCAAACTGAAATCTGCGAAGACAGTTGAAGGCTCAGAAGTTAAAATTGATGCTTCCAATGGCGTCAAAATTAATGATTCTACCGTTACTACACCCGATGTTGCTGCTGACAATGGTGTCATTCACATTATCGATTCAGTCTTGCTTCCTGCGTAAGCACAGATTTAGATAACTCGATATTATCTTGAGGGCGGTGGCTATTTTTAGCCACCGCCCTGTTTTAGTTGAAGTTTAAATATTTTACGCAGATTAATAATTAAAACTATTGTAGAGCAGGGGAAATAGACCGATCGCACTGGCGAAAGTCTGCCCCAATTTTTTCGCGGCTGGATTTACTGGGAAAACAGGTGACAAGCCAACAAGTGCCGTTGTACTCTGGAGTTGATTGCGGGCTTGCGGGTAAGTGCTGTGCCGCCGCACCCAAAAAATATCCTAGAAACCGGGTCGATCGGGGCTTGTCCTAAATAAGATACAATAAAAAACACAATAAAAGTGCGATCGACATTATTTGATAGTTAAGCTATGCAATCTACAACTCAGTCCGAACAATCGCTTACATGGTTGCGTTTTGCAGCGTTTAATTAATTAATTAAGAACTAACAAGTAACAAATAAATGCGTATAATTGTTGAAGGCTGGCGCTTTTTGCCACACTCCTACGCCATCGCCAATCAATTTCAGCTACTAGAAATGCTGAAATATCCCAACTTAGAAATTTTCCACAAAGATATCCCCTATCTAGACGAAAACTGGCAGCCAGCAACCGGTTTGTTAGACGCAACTGCTGAAGCAGCAATAAAAAATATTCCTCACCCTTCCGCGTCTCTAGAAGCAGACGCTACGTTACGGATATCAGTACCTTACAATTTTGCACCCTCAAATACAAAACGGACGTGCTTGTTTGCCACAACAGAATGGGGAATTCTGCACAACGAAAACTTTAGAATAACGGGCGCAGCTTCCCTCTCCGAAGGACACAGGAACTCCGATATAATTATTATTACGCCTTCCCATTGGTCGAAAACTGGATTTATCCGCAGCGGTGCGAATCCCGATCGCACAATTGTCATACCTTGCGGCATCGATCCGAATATATACAAACCTTTAACAAAATCGGAACGCGAAGCTTTGCGGAAACAGCTAGGATGGGAGGGATTTGTATTTTTGAATGTCGGTGCAGGATCTCCAAATAAAGGCATCGATTTATTGTTAAAAGCTTTCGCAGTTGTAGTTGAAAGTCATCCCGAAGCTAGATTAGTATTGAAAGGAGAAGAATCAATATATGAGTCGAATTCTCTAATCGCTCAAAACATAGACGAACTAACTTTTGACGAAGCAGAAAAAGTTTTGCCGCGCATGGCTTACATAGGAGAAACACTGTCTTTTGAAAAAATGGCTCAACTTTATCAAGCCGCCGATGCCTACGTATCTCTTTATTTAGCAGAAGGGTTCAATTTGCCAGCACTAGAAGCAATTGCTTGTGGCTTGCCGCTAATCTGCACTAAAGGCGGCCCGACGGATGATTTTACAACTCCAGATTTTGCTTGGTACGTCGAAAGCACGTTTCAAGAAGGTACTTCTAACGGTATGCCGATATTTCGCCTGATGCCAGATTTAGAACATTCGATCGCCTTAATGAAAAACATTATAGAACAGCCGGAGTTGTGCGATCGCTCTCGCGAAGCAGGCCCCAATTTTGTAGCGGCTGGGTTTACCTGGAAACACGTTGCAGACCAACTCCTAGAGGTACTTTTGCCAAGTATTCGATCGCCAAATTAAACAGGGTGCGATCGAACACTTAGCAATTTCCGATAATTAGCACTTGTAATGCGCTGTTCGGAATTAATATAAGATACAATAGGACAACAAGTTTAAGCTTCAGACGTTATTTGACATTCAAGCTATGCAATCTACAACTCAGTCCGAGACAGAGCAGGCGATGGACGCTCCCAAACACGGCTTGCCCGTTACCATCATTACAGGATTTCTCGGTAGCGGCAAAACAACCCTGCTCAACCACATCCTGACCAACCAGCAAGGTTTGAAAACAGCAGTTTTAGTCAATGAATTTGGCGAAATCGGCATCGACAACGAACTGATTGTCACCACCGACGACAACATGGTTGAGCTGAACAACGGCTGCATCTGCTGCACAATTAATGAAGATTTGGTAAATGCAGTTTACAAAGTTTTAGAACGTCAAGAAAATCTCGATTATCTAGTAGTAGAAACTACCGGACTCGCCGATCCCCTGCCAGTTGCTCTAACTTTTTTAAGCACAGAACTGCGCGACCTGACCCGTCTCGATTCGATAGTGACAGTAGTAGACGCAGCTAACTACAGCTTAGATTTATTCAACTCAGAAGCAGCTTACAGTCAAATAGCTTACGGCGATATAATTATCCTCAACAAAACAGATTTGGTTGAAGAAGCAGATTTAGATTTGTTGGAAGTTAAGATTCGCGATGTCAAAGAAGGTGCTCGAATTGTGCGAACAGTAAACTCGCAAGTTCCCCTACCGCTAGTCCTCAGTGTCGGGTTGTTTGAATCGGACAAATATTTCCAATCTGAGGAAACTACTAGCAGTCACGAACATCACGACCACGGCCATCACGACCACGGCCATCACGACCACGAACATCATGACCATCACGACCATCACGACCACGGCCACCACGAACATCACGACCACGACCATCACGACCACTCCGACCATTTAGAAAATGACGGATTTACTTCAATTTCTTTCCAAAGCGACAAGCCGTTTTCTCTGAGAAAATTTCAATATTTCTTAGACAACCAACTGCCAACAAACGTGTTTCGTGCGAAAGGGATTATGTGGTTTGAAGAAAGTCCGAAACGGCATATTTTCCATTTGAGCGGCAAGCGATTTTCGATGGACGACGACGAGTGGAAAGGCGACGATCGCAAAAACCAGCTTGTTTTGATCGGTCAGGGTTTGGATACCGAGACTTTGCGATCGCAAATCGAAAACTGTCTATGTATGCCTGCACCCAATCGCGGCAAAGGTTTTGGGAAAAACTAAAGCTTGAAAATTCGGAAATTGTACAGAAACCGGGTTTTTGGCTTATTGCATTCAGCCATTTAATACTGGGAAAAACCCGGTTTCTTTGAGATACAGGGATTGTGCCGAAACCAGATTTTTGCACAATCCCTGTATATTTGCATTTAATACTGGTGAAAAACTCGGTTTCTTTAGTAGACATCTTGCAAAAATACCTAGGACGGGCGAGACGCCCATCCCACACAAAAAAAAATGTGGGATGGGCGTCCCGCCCGTCTAAAAAATTGATTGAAAAGACTGAGGCAAGAGGTCTAATATTGATGTGTAATACCAAATCCAAGTTAACTACCATTTTTATGATTCGGCGGTTTCAACCGCTTATATATACAATTTTTTTTAAGCCTGAGTAGTTACGCAATAATAACAAGCGATTGGATGAATTCATAAATCCTGAAATCCTTGCCCCGAGCCGATTTCATGTGTTATGATTTGAGCGCCACAAGTACAAAACAGGATGTGAGATTAGGTCAAAACTCTTAAAATCACAGAATATAATGGGGAAGAATTTAAATGAAAGTAGTTGGTATTCATGGAATCGCCCAAGACTTTTTAGGCAGTCCACAGCTTGAAAATGCTTGGTTGCCTGCACTACAAGGAAGCCTAGAATTGATCGAACAGCCCCGCTTGACACGCTCGGAATTTGGGATGGTTTTTTATGGCGACTTATTTCGCCCATCGGGAATGCGTTCTGCAGGAGTCCCCAAGTTGACAGCGCGAGATGTTGAAACGGAATGGGAGCAAGCCTTACTCGTTGAGTGGTGGCGTGCAGCGGCAGAGTTATCGATCGCGAATCGTAGCGCTGGCGACCCATTAGGCGAAGATCCCAGCATTCAAGAACCTGAGTTTCAAGGTCGGGGACGAACTCCCGAGATTGTGCAGCGTGCATTAAGGCAGTTGTCTAAGTCACGCTTCTTCCGAAACTTGGGCCCGGAAAAAACATTAATTTTTGCCTTGAAGCAAGTTGGTTTATTTCTCCACGATTCGGATACAAAAAAAGCAGTGTTGGAACGGGTAGAAGCCAAAGTTTCGCCAACAGAGACAAAAGTAGTGATCGCCCATTCCTTGGGTTCCGTCGTTGCCTATGAAGCTTTGTGCGCTCATCCAGAATGGAATGTACAGACGCTGGTAACGCTGGGTTCTCCTTTGGGAATCCCTAATTTGATTTTCGATAAACTCACACCTCCGCCGGAAAATCGTAAAGGTGCATGGCCGAATATCAAGCAATGGTTTAACATTGCTGATAGCGGTGATATTGTGGCACTTCAGAAATCCTTAGCCCCATACTTTGGAGATGGAGACGATCGCAAAATTGTCGATCGGCTTGTTTATAATGGATGGCAGTCTCATTCGGTGGAAAGGTATTTAACAGCAAAGGAAACGGGTGCTGCTGTTGCCACAGGCTTGATAGTTTAACGTGCTGTTCAAAATAATTTCGGCTGACAATGGATAAATCTAAACGGTTTTTGATTGCGATCGGCTCTGCATCGTGTCCTAAAATGGGACTAGAAAACTTAGCTATAGTCGAGAGTGATGTCGAGCGAGTCGTGAATCTGTTTACAGGAACACAGCAGGGGTACACCAGAGTTTTATCCGATCAGATTTCGATCGACGCAGAGGCTGAAGACATCAAAAATGCCCTGTCCCAATGGTTTGGCTATTCGGAAAGAAGTCAGGACGATATCGTTATCCTGTATTATGCCGGACACGCAGGCGAGGATGGCAATCGAGGTTCCCACTATCTCTACACATTCAATTCTCGACGCGATCAATTAAGTACCAAAGCGATTGAAACTCAACAGCTCGTTAGATGCCTATTTGAGGGAAATAATAACTATCCTGAAAATGTCTTACTGATTCTGGACGTTTGTTATGCAGGCGCGGGTGTGAATGGGATTATTCAGAGCTTGACTTCTGGATCGAGTACCCGCAAGCCATCGGGATTTTGCGTTCTGTGTTCGACAGATTCAGATACAGAAGCGGGTGATGGTCATTTTGTGGATGCTTTAGTAAGCGTACTGGAAAATTCTGATTGGGAGGATAATGACGAATTTTTAGAGCTTTCTAAACTGAGGGATAAGATTAACGAATATTTCCAGTCCAAGGCTTCCCCTCAAAAAGCGACGTTGAGCAATATCGATAGCGCAAATCCCCAAACTTTCATCAAAAACCCGAAAGCGCGATCGCCTATCTCAACTGCTTTAGCACAGTCCTGTTCAGCAAATTTAGGTCGGGAAAAAGCCTCAAAACCCCGCCGCAAAGGTTTGTTTGTTTCTCGCAGTTCGACCAAACGGTTTCTCGATGATTTTGCTAAGGCGATTGAGCAACCCAACTCCGCACCATTGATGTTTTATGCGTATGGAATTGGGGGAATTGGCAAATCTACCTTACTAGATGAGTTAAAAAATCTGCACCACGGAAAGGTGAATTTTCTGGAGGCTGATTTTAACAACAGCCAATTGAGTACACCCATCAAACTGATGAAACACTTACACCAGCAATTGCCAATTCATCAGCCAGAGACAGATCTCTTCACAGTTCGGTATCAACAGTACGAAGAAACGCTGCAACGCCTGGAAAATGAGCCGGCGGAAGAAACCCAAAGAGTTAGCGCTGAGCAGAGTAGTTTGGTTCGGGAATATATGGGAGTGGCGCGAAGTTCGATCGTCACCGAGGATGAATCCAGGTTTAATCCGCTTTCAACAAGAGAGCGCTTCGAGAAACTTTTGAGGAAACATCCAGCTACGCAAGGATCAACACAGGAAAAGATGAGCTTGCGAGATATCATGCTCGATCCACAGCCAAAGCTCACTCAGGCTTTTGCAGAAACCTTGATTCAGTTGTCGCAAGAGAAGCCGATCGTGTTATGGCTCGATACCTATGAAAAAGCACAGAAAGATTTTAATGAATTTTTGGGTAATGAATTACTCAAAGATACGACATTGCACGATTTTCCAGTCCGAATTGCGATGGCAGGACGCTACAAGCTGAGTCATGGACGTTATCAGCATAAATTTCAAGATAGGGGAGTTCCGCTAATCCGAGAATATTCTCTCGCTAAATTCAGCCCACAAGAAACTCAACAATATCTTAAAAATATTGGAGTGACCAATACAGATGAGGTGAGGCGGATTAGGAGTGCAACTCAAGGATATCCTTACTACTTAAATTTACTGAAAAAGCAAAAGGAAGATGATGGAGCAATCACCTTGTCTGGCGGACAATCTGGCATGGTGAACTTACTCCTAGATGGGTTGAAGGAAACTGAACAACGAGTGGTAAAATTGGCAGCTCACTGCCGTTCGTTCGATCAACAGTTAATTCAAGCTTTGCTGCAAGAGTTTGGAGAAGCTAATATTCCATTCGGTAATGGAATTAATTGGTTTAAGTGGTTGACAGAGCGTGATTTTACAATTTCTGACGGTTCATATCGGATTGATGATGTTGCCAGAAGCGTGATTCGGGAAACACAGCATCAAGAAGATAAACAAAAATTTTGGCGAATCCACAATTGGATAGCCGATTATTTTGAGCACCTCGCCGATAAAGAAGTATCACCAGATCGCTCTCCCCTCGATAAATATGAAAATTCCGAATGGCAGGAGCTGATGATAGAAGTCATTTATCACAGACTATTCGCCAATAAAAATGAAGGAAAACGTCAACTATTAACTTGTTTTTTTGAAGGATCTTATTTGAAAAAGCCATTAATTGCAATAAGTGCATTTTTGGCAATTGCCTCAGAAGCAGAACTAAAAGAAAACAAACTATTGCGGGGAGATATTCAGAATTTTCTAGACAGCATAGAGAAAACTATCGTATTTGGATGGTGCGTCATCGGTATGCCTGAAAAAAACTATAGCATTAGCATTGAGATCCAGGGAGAAGAAGTTTCGAGTCAAGTTAAGTCCCAAATTGAGTCGGGACTAAATGTTTGCTTCCGTGAAATTCATAATTTAACAGGTTTAGCAAAGTGTGTAGCTCTGATAAGTCACAGTCTGCGGAGTTATAGCGACCACAGGGGAGCTTTAAGTCTTTTGAATCAAGCTTATGCAGAAATTGAGACACTAAAAAATTTAGAAAATACTCATTTTATAGGTAATATTTTCTTTTATTTTGCTGCCGCATTTGGTTCAAAAAATTCACACGAACAAGCATTAATTAGTATCAACAGATCTATTGAAATTGAATCAAAAAACTCTAAATATTACTATCTAAATAGTGAAATATTGAATGATTTAGAATGCTATGAAGAAGCACTATTGAGTATCAACAAAGCTATTAAAATAGATTCAGAAAACTCTAATTATTACGCAATCAATAGTCAATCAGTAAAATCTTTAAAAGATGATAAAAAATCTATTGAAATCGAATCAAAAAATTCTGACTATTACCTCCTCAAGAGTAAGATGTTGAAGAATTTAGAACGCTATGAAGAAGCCCTAGCTAGTATCAACAAAGCTATTGAAATCGACCCAGTAAATCCTGATCATTACTTGACAAAAAGTACCTTACTATATTATTTAAGACGCTATAATGACGCACTTGTTAGTAACGAACAAGCTATTAAAATAAATTCTAAAAACTATTCTTTTTATACTAACAAAGGTTTAACTTTAAGCATAATCTGGGCTGATCCAGCCGCGATAAATAGTTGCGATCGCGCAATTCAGTTAGGAGGAAATAAACCTATATTACTCGTTAATAAAGGAATCGTTCTCTCCCGTGCAGGCGAATACTCACAAGCTATGAAATTGTTCGATGGAGTGATTCGCGAACATCCAGAAAATGAGGAAGGTTACTACGGAAAAGCCTGTTGCTATGCCCGACAAGGTGACACCGAGCGAGCTATTGCTGCGCTTCAACGAGCAATCCAGATCGCTCCGCGCCGTTGTTGTCAGGAAGCTCGATGGAACCCCGACTTTGACTCCTTGCGGAATGACCAGCAGTTTATTTCCTTAGTGGGAGAGAGTCCGAGTCGCGATCTATCTTCAATTGATGTCGATCGCACTTGAGTTCCCAACCGCTCTGGTTTCTTCGGTAGCTCCGCACCCAGCAAGTAGTGTTTGCTCTACATAGGGCTTGCTGAATAAGCCTAAAACCCTTACCTCAAAAGACTTTGACTCGCGTTCGGCGTAGACAACGTGTA